>CAYLJC010000135.1:0-7174 GCA_964383345.1 uncultured Akkermansia sp.
GGAACGGACATCGCTTCAACATCATCGACACTCCCGGCCACGTCGATTTCACCATCGAGGTGTATCGCTCCCTCAAGGTGCTCGACGGCGGCATCGGCGTTTTCTGCGGGTCCGGCGGGGTGGAACCCCAGTCCGAAACCAACTGGCGCTACGCCAACGACTCAAAGGTCGCCCGTGTCATCTGGGTCAACAAACTCGACCGCGTCGGCGCCGACTACTACCGCGTCATCGACCAGATCAAAACCATCCTCGGGGCCAAACCTCTCGTCATGGTTCTTCCCATTGGCATCGAAGACAAGTTCTGCGGAGTGGTGGATCTGCTCACCCGCGAGGCCTGGGTCTGGGACAACACCGGGAATCCCGAGGGCTACACCATCGAGGCAGTCCCGGCGGACATGGTCGACAAGGTCGAAGAATACCGCTCCATGCTCATCGAAACCGCCGTGGAGCAGGACGATGAGGTCATGGAAGCCTACCTCGAGGGGGTCGAGCCCGACCTCGCGACGATCAAGCGTTGCATTCGCAAGGGCACCATCGCCCTCGACTTCTTCCCCACCTACTGTGGATCGGCCTTCAAAAACAAAGCCGTCCAGAATGTCCTCAACGGGGTGGTGGACTACCTGCCCAACCCCACCGAAGTGAATCCCCAGCCCGAAGTGGACCTCGAGGGGAACGAGACCGGCCAGTTCGCCATCGTCGACGAGAACAAACCGCTTCGCGCACTCGCGTTCAAGATCATGGACGACCAGTACGGTGCCCTCACCTTCACCCGGATCTACTCCGGCAAGATCAACAAAGGCGACACCATCCTCAATACCTTCACCGGGAAGACCGAGCGCATCGGGCGTCTCGTTGAGATGCATGCAAACTCACGCATCGATCTCGATGGTGCCGTTGCCGGGGACATCGTCGCCCTCGTCGGCCTCAAAAACGTCCAGACCGGCCACACCCTCTGCGATCCCAAAGACCCCGCCACCCTCGAACCCATGGTCTTCCCCGACCCCGTGATCTCCATCGCGGTGGCACCGAAAGACAAGGCAGCTTCGGAAAAACTCGGGGAAGCGATCGCCAAGATGGTTCGCGAGGATCCCTCCTTCTACGTGGAGACCGATCCCGACAGCGGCGAGACCATTCTCAAGGGAATGGGCGAGCTCCATCTCGACATCAAGGTGGACATTCTCAAGCGCACCCACAAGGTCGAAGTGGAAGTCGGTGCTCCCCAGGTCGCCTACCGGGAAACCATCACCAAGGCGGTGGAGGACTCCTACACCCACAAAAAGCAGTCGGGTGGTTCCGGCCAGTTCGGCAAAATCGACTACATCATCGAACCGAGCGAACCGGGCGAGGGTTTTGTCTTCGAATCCAAAGTGGTGGGCGGCAACGTGCCGAAGGAATACTGGCCCGCGATCGAGAAAGGATTCAAGCTCTCCAAGGAGAAGGGCACTCTGGCCGGTTTCCCCCTCCTCGATTTCAAGGTGACTCTCCTCGACGGTGGGTATCACGCGGTGGACTCCTCCGCGATCGCCTTCGAGATCGCCGCGAAATCGGCTTATCGCCAGACCATCCCCAAAGCCGCCCCGCAGCTCCTCGAACCCATCATGAAAATCGACGTCTTCACTCCCGAGGACCATGTCGGCGACGTCATCGGTGACCTCAACCGCCGTCGCGGGATGATCAAATCGCAGGACAGCGGTCCCACCGGCGTGCGGGTCAAAGCGGATGCACCGCTCAGTGAGATGTTCGGCTACATCGGTGATCTGCGGACCATGACCTCGGGTCGCGGCCAGTTCTCGATGGAATTTTCCCACTACGCCCCCTGCCCCCGCAATATCTCCGACGAGATCATCGCCAAGGCGGCGGCGGACAAACTGGCGGCCGACAAGGCGAGATAAATCCCATTCCTCAGAAAGAGATTGGAAAAAGGCCGGGCGTGTCGCGTCCGGCCTTTTTTATGCCCATCGCTTTCGTTCCTCCATCCGGAAAGTCGTGGGACGTTCTCCGACTGCTTCTGAAGACGCAATTCGACGCCCTGCGCTTTCTCTCCAAAACCAACACTTGTTATTTAAACCATAAGTGCTATAATTTCAATACATATCACCTTATCAACTGTTTTGAGACATTCTTCCCCCACCGCTGAAGAAACGAAATGCGAGACTCCGTCGGGCGTTCGCACCGGGAGTCGCCTGGCCACCGAGATCCTCGAACTTTTTTCGGAGGGTGCCTTCTCCTTCTGGCATTGGGTTCCGGTGGACAACACGCTCTCCACCCATGGAAATCTCACGGCGGAAACTCTCGAGGAATGGATGATGTGCATCCATCCACGGGACCAATCCGATTTTCTCCGCTTCATCGACCGCGAATGGATGATCGGCGAACCGCCCGGATTCATCGAATACCGCTTTAATCGGAACCGCCAGGGCGACTGGATCCGAGTCCGCCACACCGCCTCGCCCACTCTGCGGGGCGAGCAGACGGTCCTCTCCTGCCTCATCGAAAGCCTTCCGCTCACGAGGGAGCATGAGTCTCCTCTGGAAAAAATGGAGGACGAATGGAAGGGGGCCGAGGTCGAACTCCTGCGGTTTGTGGAATCCGCCCTGGATTTGAGGATCCAAGCGGACCCGGTACCGCGCCTCGAGTTACTCCAGCGCGCCATCGGTGCCGATGTCATGGTGCTGGTCCATTTCGGCAGCAAAGTCGTCGTGACCGATTCCCTTCCCCTGTTGTGGGACCAATCCTCGGCCGATTCGGACACGCACAGCTCCCTCATCGAGGCTCTCGCGTCCATGGACACCGCGGATCGGAAGCAAGCCTTCGAGCTGGAAGTCGCCGGACGGGACAACGCGGTGACCCATTTCATCGTCAATCCCATTCATTGGGGCGAGGGATTCAAAGGGGCGCTCTGTGCCGGCTACCGCAGCAAGGAAAACCGTCTCGACAATCACGGCATGACCACCCGTCTCTCCCTCATCTCGGCCTTCAGCGACGGGCAGGTCGGTCGTCTCCAAAAGGTGCGCGCCCGCGAGGAAATCCTCGAACGCTTTCAACAGACCGCCGCCCACCGCGGACCGGCTCGCGATCACCCCGGCGGCGGCTCCGGCGAGGCCGCGCGGAAGCCCGTCGCTCCCCCCTCCCGACAGATCGTCCTCGAGGAGGTCAACCTGACCGGCGCGACCATCCTCCTGGTGGAAGACGAGGATGCGGTGCGCAAACTCGTCCGCAAACTCCTCGAGATGCTCGGTTGCTCCGTCATCGAAGCCACTTCGGGCCGCGAGGCTCTCGCTCTCTGGGAGGAAATCTCCGATCAGGTGACTCTCGTCGTCTCCGACATCGTCATGCCCGAGAACGTCTCCGGCTGGGAATTGGCCAGGGAACTCCATCATCGCCATCCTTCGCTCGGAATCCTGCTCACGAGCGGCTACGAGGAAATGCCCGAGGAACACGGTCTCCACAACCGACCGCAGATCGCCTTTTTGCAGAAACCCTACGAGGTGCGAACCCTCAAAGCGACCCTCTCCCGACTTCTCACGGGAATGCCCCGGAACGGAGGTTGACCCGCCTCTCAGAACAACTCGAAATCGATGAGATCGTCGCCGACTTCCGGCTTGAGCGCCGTATCGCTGTTGCGGTTTTTTGTCACGAGAATGGCGATGGACTGATCCTCGCGCACCTCATCCACCTTGATCCAGCCGAGGATGTCGCTCCCTCTCCGAACGGCAAAACGCTGATCCACCTTCACTCCCTGGCTGGCCCCGGCATCGAAGGTGACGACCCCCCAATCCTTGTTGTAGCTCGTCACTTTTCCAAGCGAAGGAGCGGCGATCACCTGCTGTTTCATGCGTGCGAGCCTCGCCTCGACCTCGGGATTTCCACCCGGAGGATTTTCCACGGCCTCGCGCAGAAAGTCGGGAAGTTCCTCCGTGATCGTCGTGGCACCACCCCCGCCGAGGTTGGCGGGATCGGAGGCATTGCCGGCCATCGCGGCGGCCTCGCGCGCCGTGCTGTCCACGTTGCCGGCGAGCTGGTTGTAGCGCTGTTCGGTCAACCGACTCTGCTCCCGCGCCTGATCGAGGGAGGCGCGGATGTTTTCCAATTCCGGATCGTTCGGCAAAGGGAGGTTCCCGGTCTCGGGATATCGGGACGCGATCGTCGGCGCGGAAGCCACGGGATTCCCTTGGGCGTCATAGACAACATTCTGTGAGGGAGGCTGAAAACCGACCGGCGCCTGGGCCGACGGATTCACCGGCACCCCCTGGGCGTTCACCGGCACGCCGTTCTGCAGGTAGGCCTGCCCCTGGGCACCCTGCGACATCGGGGCCGCTTGCGGCGGGACCGGGTAGCCTTGGCGCTGCATGAGGCGCGCTTCCTTTTCCGCGAATTCTTTTTCAAAACTGGTCCGCAAATAATCCCGGTAACTCAGCGCTCCTACAATCAGCAGGAGAATGGCCGCGATACTCAGGGCGATCGTCGGAGTGTGGTTCACCTGTCGCCTTTCACCAATGTCGTCTGGTCCCATCATCGGGCCAGTATACTACACCGGGAGTCGGGAGCCAATGACCGAGTGTCGCAATTGAAAGATAATTCTTCCGCCCGGCGATCAGCGAAAAACCGTACCGCCCCACACCCTGCGGGGCGCTGCGAGGAGTCCGGAGCGGTAGAGAAACTCTCGCACCGCGAGCGCGCGGCAATGGGGACGGGTCAGTTCGTGGACACCGGCATGACGGAGCCACCCACGAGGCCACGCGACGCGATCCCGACAACACCCGCCGTCAGGGAAGAGGGGCGAATGCGGAAACCGCACCCGGCTGTGAGCGCGAACGAGCACCGGAGAGGGAAGGCAGACTTCTTCTCCCTTCCATTCCTCCGACCATTCTCCTCCGCTTTCCGGTTCCTCCCCTGCCGTTGCCGTCACTTCCCCGGTCGGCTCGTAGCGCCGACGAAGATCTTCCGGCAACGAGGAAAACGGCAGTTTGGCGATGCCTTTTTCGTGACGAAAACTCAACCCGTGAAAATCCGCCCCCAGGATCGAAATATCGTGAAACTCTCTTCCCTCGACGGTACGCAAGCGCTCCAGGCCTCTGGATTCCGACAGCGCCACCAATGACACCAACCCGACAATCCCTCCAAAAACCGCATGATTGAGAAAACTCATGGCATCGACACTCTGACGCGAGAAAGGTGCCGAAGGGAACAAAATTCCACCCGTTTTCACGGCCGTTCGGTCGTCCGGTCGATCAAGCCCGTGGGTGAGTCTCGTCGTAGACCCGCCTCATCCGCTCGATCGAGACATGGGTGTAGATCTGCGTCGTCGAAAGGCTGGCGTGCCCGAGCAGGGTCTGGACACTGCGAAGATCCGCGCCGTTGTCGAGGAGATGGGTAGCGAAACTGTGGCGCAGCTTGTGCGGGCTGGCGTGTTGCGGAATGTCGCAGAGAACGTGGTATTTTGTGAAAACGTTCGAAATCGCGCGGGTCGTGAGCCGCCTCCGCAGCTTGCTAATGAAAAGAGCTCCCTCCAGAATACGAGCGGAATTGCGGTAGCGATGGATCGCCTCTGCCGCCGGAGTGCCGACCGGGCAGACTCGCTCCTTGTTTCCCTTACCCAGAACCCGCACGCACTCGCTGTGCAGATCGAAATCGGCGACATCAAGGGCCGCCAATTCGGCGAGACGCATCCCCGAGCTGTAGAAAAGCTCCAAGATGGCCGAGTCGCGCTCCGCCGTCCACGCCGGGGCCTGCTTCGGCTGATCGACCTGGAATGGCTTTTCGATCAACTCGATGACCTGCTGCTGGCTCAACACTACGGGCAATTTTTTCTCCGCCTTGGGCAATCGCACCTCCATCAGTGGATTGACCGTCAGTCCGGTGCGACGGGTCAGATACTGGTAAAAACTGCGCAGGGCCGCGAAGTGCAGCCTCACCGTGGCCCGGGCCCACTCCTCGCGCATGCACTGAAAAAGATAGTCGCGGAAATCGTCCGCCGTGACGGTTTCCCAGTTTTTTCCGGCGGGAAGCCATTGCCGGAACCGGGTCATGGCGTGGCGATAATTGGTGATGGTGCGATGGGACCTGTTCTTTTCCACCGAGAGATACTCGAGAAAAGCCCCGAGCTGCGGGTCATCAAAAACGTTGGAGGCAGCGGGCACGCCGATGACGATTGGAATTCCCCTCCTCAGTTCACCGATGCCCCGTGCCCCTTGGGCCAGAAGTGGGCCCCGCGATAGCTGAGCGAGGAACTCATCGCTCCGACGGTTTCCCCCGGACAGTCAGGGAGGCGCACCTGCTGCTCGAAGAGGGAGCGGAAACCCGTCGCATCGGTCCAGCCCAGGGCGATGCGGTACTCGCGGTCCTCCGCCAGGAGCGGCACGATGAAATGCCCCGACTCGCGGTGGAGAATGATCATCTCCTCCGCATCCGACTCCTTCCCGTTGATCTGGAGACAGAGACGCACTGCGGGATGAAAAGACTGACGCCGACTGGCAAGATTCCAATACACCACCGCCGTGTCGCAATTGCGGGGACTGACCGCAAACGAATCGTCACAGCAGGAGGCGGGTTCACTGGTAGGATCGGTGGCAAGTTCCATGACAGGAGAGGAAAATTAATTAGAGAAAGTTAACCATCAATCATTCCAGATTACCAGAAAATTTATAGAAATTCTTCAAAATTTTCTTTTCCATAGCCAGATGGGCTTAGGAGGGTGCGTCAACCCATTCACTGGATCCTGCAAGCACTTACTCCCCGAGCACTCCCTTGCGCAGGTCGCGCATCACCCGCAGGCCGCCCCAGCACGCGCCCTGCATTTCCCTCGCCCCGCTTTCCCGCTTCGGACTGGCCCGGCCCCGCTCCTTTTCCCGCTCGAAAATCCCATCGACAAAAGCTTCCGTGCCCAACACCGCTCCGTCGCTCAGGTAGCGAATCCGGTGCCGCAGCACTTCCCTCAGGGGCAGCACTCCCTGCGCCCGAATCACTTTTTCCACTTCCGCCGAGGCGAAACCGGAACGGATCGGACGAAGGGACGGACGGCGGGCGCTTTCGGAGGAAAGGCGCGGCGCGGCTTTCTCCCCGTCACATTCGTGTTCAGATTCGCGTTCGCGGACTTCGCCTTCTTCGTAGAGGAACTGTCGGTAGCGGTTCTGGGTGCGGCGCCAGTCCGTGCGCAACTCGCTGTCGTGGAGGC
>CAYLJC010000136.1:0-7113 GCA_964383345.1 uncultured Akkermansia sp.
ACTCTCGCCGTTGTGGGTGATGTGTGCGGCGAGATGAGTGTTGGAGCGGTGTCTTTGCAGGTTCGTGACATTGGAGTCGGGACAATCGAAGGTGATCAGGGCGGGATGCGGCGCGGTGCGTTTGAAATAAGTGTAGAGGCCGCGGCGGTAGCGGTCCTCGCCCTCGCTGAGCTTCCACTTGAAGGCGGAGTTGTAATTGACATCGGCGACGCCGTCGGGAATGGGAGGGAAAACACTGGGACCGCCCACCTTTCGCGAGAGCAGGCCGGAGGCGGCGAGGGAAAGATCGCGGATGATTTCGGCTTCGACGCGGAATCGGTTTTGGCGGGCGAGAAGCCGGTTGTTGGGATCGCGATCGAAGAGTTCGGGGCGGTGGTCGGAAGCCTGACGGTAGGTTTGTGAGAGGACGACGGTGCGGATGAGCGCCTTGCGGGACCAGCCCTTACGGATGAATTCGAGGGCGAGCCATTCCAGCAGGGCGGGATGGGAAGGACGGTCACCGCGCACTCCGAAATCATCGGGCGTGGGCACGAGACCGGTTCCGAAAAGTTGGGCCCAGAGATCGTTGGCGATGACGCGGGGCGGAAGCGGATTCTCCCCGCTGACGAGCCAGCGGGCCAAATCGAGCCTGTCCCCGCGCTCCCCGCGATGCCGGATCGGAGGCAGCACCGCGAGAGTTCCCGGACTGACCTCGGCAAGCGGCTCCTTGAATTCCCCGCGTTTCAAAACATGGGTGGAGCGGCGATCCGATTGTCGCTCGGTGAGGACACGTACATCCATTACCGGAGCGGAAGGAGCCTTGGCCTCGTGGGCGGCCTGCCGCGCGAGGAGCGGCCGGGTTTTTTCATCGAGCTGCTCGACGTGACGGAGGATCGCGGTCTCCATGTCAGGCGTTCTGCGGTCGGGGGGAATCGCGAGGGCGAGGCGCACCGGCTCCGGCACCGAGAGCAGGGTCGGAGTGGTCATCGCGGAAAGGCGGAAGCGCCCTATGGTGTGTTGCCCGCCGTAGTTTTGGACGAGATCGAGGGTGAACTCCGTCGCCTCGCCCAGCTCCAGCGGCTCGACAAAACCGAGATCGACATAATGCGCTTTTCCGATCCCGCCGCCGACCGCCCAGCCCGTGCCTTTGCTTCCGGCACTCTCATTGTCGTCGAGAATTCCTTTCGCCGGCCAGCCACCCTGCGCGTGGTCCGCCGCGGCGTCTCCGAAGCGCAGGGGATTGCGGGAATGCCCTTTCACCGACAGAACCACGCCATTGAGGACAAAGTTTCCATGTCCCGCCCGGCCCGGACCGTTCTGCGCGAGACTTGCATCCGGAAGCACTTCGAGACGCAGGCCGGTGATCCTGCCGGGAGGAAGCTTGGCGGTGATGGTGTAGGTGGCGACTGGCGGATTGGTGCCACCGACAAGAACGGAGCGATCCGGTTCGAGCGCAAACCGCACTCCCTTGGGTGCCGCGAAACCCTCCACGGTGATCTCCTTTCTCCCGGGCGCGGTGATCGCCCGGGCATCGGCCAGCCTTTTCCCGAGACGCCGCTCCCATTCGCCGATCCGCCCTTTCAATTCCTCGCGGGCGAGATCAATTTTTTCTCCCCGCTCCCGCGAACCTTCGACGTGGACGGCGAGCGCTTTTTCATAGCGGCTCCAGGCCTCGTCGGACTCGCGGACGATGCTCTTGGTCTCGTCGCTGTTGTTCAGATAAGCAAAAAGCCGGTAGTACTCGGCATGGGTGATCTCGTCGTATTTGTGCGTATGGCAGCGGGCGCAGGTGAGGGTCAGCCCCATCCAGACCGCGCCCATGGTCTCGACGCGATCCATCACCGCCGCGACACGCCACTGCTCTTTGTCGACCCCTCCCTCGGTGTTGGTCATCGTCTGGCGATGAAAGGCGGTCGCGAGAACCTGCTCGGGTGTGGCGTTTTCGAGGAGATCGCCCGCGAACTGCTCTATCGTGAAGCGGTCGAAAGACATGTCCGCGTTGATCGCGTCGATGACCCAGTCGCGGTAGCGCCAGGCGTCGGGGCGATGATTGTCTTTCTCAAACCCGTCGCTGTCGGCGAAGCGGGCCCGGTCGAGCCAGTGCCTCCCCCAGCGTTCCCCGAAAGCCGGACTCGCGAGGAGATCATCCGCGAGCCGGACGAGACCCGCCTCCCGATCCGCCGTGATCGCTGTCCGATAGGTCGCAACCTGCTCCAGCGTCGGAGGCAGACCGACGAGGTCGTAGAAAAAGCGCCGGATCAGGGTGATGTCGTCGGCTTCGGGGGAAGGGGTGATCCCTTCCTCAGCGAGTCGGGCCAAAACAAACGCGTCGATGGGATTTTTCACCGCCGTTGTTTCCGGGACGGTCGGAACAACCGGAACAGCGGGCGGAACAAGTGGCGCGTAGGCCCAATGTTTCGGCCAGACCGCCCCGTCCGCGATCCACCGCTCCAGCTTGGCCTGCTCGGCGGCGGTGAGCGGTTCGCCTTTGCCCGGAGGCGGCATCCTTTCCTCGGGATCGGTCGCGCGGACACGGTGGAGAATCCCGGAAGCCTCCGGTTCGCCCGGCACAATGCCGCGCCGCCCCGACTCCAGCACCTTCGTGGCATGTTCGATCCCGGTGAGACGCAGCCCCGCCTTCGACTCGTCGGGCCCGTGGCAGAGGGTGCATTTTTCGGCCAGGATGGGACGGATGTCTTTTCCAAAATCAATCCCCTCGCCGTGCGCCATGGATGGAGCCGCCCACAGGACAAAACACAACGGAAAAAATCTGGCCGACAGCACACCCATCACAGGCGCCAGTGTGACCAATCGGAAAACTTTCGTCAAGAGGCGCGTAGCGGGACGGGGACCCAACCAGAGGGTAGTCCAACCGGAAAAAAGTTTACAAAAAAACGCTCCCGTTTTTGGCGGGAGCGTTTTTCAAAATCGCTTGGAAGAAAGTTTGTGTGGTTCCGGTCAGCCTGACGCTTGTGTTTCGTGTGTGGCGAAGCCAAGGGAGCACTTCGCCGGAAAGGCGTGACTGAGAAAGGTTCAGCGGGCCGCGATGAATTCTCTCAGCTGCGAGTAGACGGGCTGGACGGATTCGTCCTCCCCGTTTTCCTGGGCGGCCATCACCACGGAGATGCTGTCGGCGATGAGGTTGCGGAGGCGACTGACCATTTCGATCCCCTTGCGGGTGATCTGGACCATCACTTTGCGGCGATCATCGGCGGCGTGGAGGCGCTGGACATAACCCAATTTCTCAAGCCGGTCGACGAGGCCGGTGGCGGCTGCCGTCGAATGACCCATCTTTTTGGAGATGTCGGTCATCGTCAGGTAGTCCTCATTGGCGAGGTAACCAAGGAGGAAAAACTGGGCGTAGGAAATGTTGCCCTTGTTCAGTTCCTTCGACAGGTCGAGTAGGAACGAACGCTGGGCGAACATGATGAAATCCGCCAGACGGTCCGCGTTTTGCTCGACCTCGATTGTTTTGTCTTCTGTAATTTGCATGATGTTACCTCCTTGCGATTTTGATAAATATGGAAGTGATGGTAATTTAACCCTATCCAAGAGGTTTATGCAACTGGATTAATTATAATTTTTGTAATTTCCAGACCCGCAAGCCACTCCTGAGATAAAATTTAGTTCCCAAGGTTCGCATGTTTTTCTAATTTCGCAATCACGAATTGTAAATTTGCGCTTATTTTCAAAGTTGCAACTTGATGCGGAGGGCAAGACTTCTCGGAAAGAGAGGCGAAAACGGGCTATTTTAGTGGCGACTCCGCTTCTCCTTTGTATCGTTCGCAATTCAGCGTGCGAAACTTATCAGGCAACCTGAACCGTTCTCCTCTCCTCATGCGATTTATCCTGACAGAAGACGTTTGGGTGCTCGACGCCCTCTCCCCGACGGAGTGGCATCTCATCCGCGAACTCCCGGAGATCGCGGCGGGGACCCGCTTCAGCGACAAGGCGGGGGAGCGCTTGTTCCCGTCTCCTCTCGCGGAGGAGGTCATCGCCGATGAGAGCACCCTCGCGCAGGTCGAAGACTGGGAGGAACTGATCCGGCCCGAGTTGGAGGAATCGTTCGCCCGGGCCCGCTTCATCGTGGAAAAGGATCTCAAAAACGCGCGAGCCATCCCTCTCGACGAGAGAGACCCGTCCGATGGCAGCGGGGACGGATGGGAAGAATCCGGCTACGCGATGCCCTTGCAACAACTGTATCGGATCGATGTCCCGCACACCCATACCGAGCCCTGGTACAGCACTCTCAATCAGGCCCGCCTCCTCATGCACGAGGAATACGACCTCGCCGACGCGGAGGAGCGGATGCTGATCCGCAGCCTCGGGACCGGTTCCATGGACGAGGAGCGCATGCTGCTTTTCGCCCAGTACGAACTCTTTTCCGTGGTGCAGAGCATCCTCGTGGAAAACCTCATGGATGAGTGAGGTGTTCCCGGTCCGGGTTGCCGGGGCCGTCGTCCGTCACTCTCCGTGGTTTTGCGACGGTCGTATCATCAGCACCACAACGAGAGACAGCAGCGCGATGCCGGTGAAACAGCCGAATATCACCGTCAGCGGGACATCGCGGTCCTGGAGGGCGCCGAATCCCCAGTCGCCGAATCCGCCGCAGGAGATGCTCACGAGATTCATGAGTCCGTAGCCCGTCCCCCGCAGTTCGGGGCGGGTGATCTGGCTGAGGATGGGCATGTTGTTGCAATCGAAGAAACCCCAGCCGATTCCAAAGAGGATGAGAAACAGGATCGCAAACAGGACCGTCCCGGGATTTCCCAAGCCGAAGAGGGCGGGCAAAAACAGCAGCATCCCGAGGGCGCTGACGTAAATGCGCCCTCTACCGCTGCGCCGCATCCAGCGATCCGCGAGGAATCCTCCGACGATGGCACCGGCGATCGAGGCGATCTGCACATACAGCACCGCGATTTTTCCCGCCTCCCCCTGCGAGAGGTGGAACTGGTTTTTCAGGATCACCGGCATCCAGTCCTTGATGACCCATCCGGCGATGGCGGGGAGGGTGAAATAGACAACCAGGAGGAGGAAATTGCGGTTCCGCAGCAATTCCTCGACGGCGGCGGCGGGGAGAGGGGAAGACAGCGCCGCAGTGGACCGGCGCGGCGCGTTGCGGAGGAACCAGAGCAGCGGGACGGCGTAGATCACCCCCACGATTCCCGCCGCGTCGAAGGCCCAGCGCCAGCCGAGGGCGGGACTGTCGGCGACATAGCCTGCGTATCCGCCGAGAATGAGTCCTATGTAGATCCCGGTCTGATGAATCCCCACGGCACGGGACCGGGTCCGCCCGAGATGGAAATCGGTGATCAGGGCGAGGGCGGCGGGAATATAAAAGGCCTCGCTGATCCCCATGAGGGCACGGGTCGCGACAAGCCCGTGGTAGGTGTCGACGTGCCCCGTCATCCAGGTGACGACAGACCAGGAAAACAAACTGATCACGATGACATGGCGGCGGCTGAATCGGTCCGCGATGTATCCTCCGACCGGGCTGAGGATGGCGTAGACCCATTTGAAAGAGGCCAGCACAAATCCCCACTGCGCCTCCGTGGTGAGCCCGGCGATGTCCGAGACCATGGAGGTTTTCATCGTCGCCAGCATCTGCCGGTCGAGATAGTTGAGGAGGGCCACCGGCCAGAGCAGAGCCACGGCGAGCCACGCGGTGCGGGTAAGAGCGGAGGTTCCGGAAGACATCTCGCAAGAGTTGGCCGGAATCCCGGACGCGGGGCAAGCTTTTTTCTTTTTCGATACCCTATCGCGTCCCCTGCGGGGGCGAGATGGACGTTGACAGCCTTACACTTCCGGCGGCACGATGCGTCCACTCAACCGCATGACTGAACGCCCCACTTCCATCCGACACTGGATCCTCGCCGCCACCACCGCCGCGGCCTTCCTGATGTACCTCGATCGCATCTGTATGGCCGAAATGATGAAATCGGCCTCGTTCAAAGAGGACATACCGCTCGACGCGGTCACCGACGGCTGGGTCAAGGGTGCCTTCTTCGCCGCCTACGCCCTCGGGCAGGTCCCCGCCGGGTATCTCGCGGTGCGTTTCGGGGCGCGTTCCCTGATGTCCCTCTACATCCTGCTCTGGTCCGCCTTCACCGTCGCGACGGGTTTCGCCGGCGGGGTCGTGACCTTGCTGCTCGCCCGCGTGGGTTGCGGATTCGCCGAAGCGGGAGCCTACCCCATCAGCAGCGGCTTGCTGGCCCGCTGGTCCGAATGGAGCAAGCGCGGTTTCACCAGCAGCGTCGTTTCTCTGGGCGGGAGAGTGGGCGGAGCGGTGGCCCCATGGCTCACTGTCATTGTCATCGCTGGCTTCGGAGACTGGCGCTGGGCGGGATGGCTCTACGGGGCCGTGGGCATCTTTTTCGCCCTCTTTTTCTGGAAAGTCTTCCGCGAGCACCCCAATGACCACCCCAGGACCAATGAGGCGGAACGGGATTTGCTCGCTGCGGGACGACCGGTGGAAAAACTCGGCGAGGGCGACCGCACCTACCGCTTCCCCTGGCGCATCGCCCTGACCCATCGCAGCCTCTGGATGAACTGTCTGACCCAATTTTTCACCAATCTCGGCTGGGTCTTTCTCGCGATGTGGCTGTCGGAATATCTCACCAAAACCAAAGGCGTGGACGATGCCCTGGCTGGAAAAATGACCACCATCGTTCTGACCTTCGGCATTTTCGGGCTGATCGTGGGAGGGTTCTTCACCGATGCCTGCGTCCGGAAATGGGGGGTGCGATGGGGGCGGATCATCCCGCTGGCCGGTTCCCGTTTTCTCGCCGCCGGCTTCTATCTGCTGGGCCTGTATTTCGAAAATCCCTGGGTTCTCATGGTGGCCTTCGGTCTGGTGGCCTTCACCACCGATTTCGGTCTCCCGGCGCTGTGGGCGGGTCTTCAGGAAATGTGCGGACGCCACACCCCTCCCCTCTTCGGCTGGGCCAACATGTGGGGCAATCTCGGCGCGGCCATCGGCACCTGGGTGCTGCCCATGGTCATCATACAATGGGACACCAACGGCGACTGGGAGGAGGGCCTGATCTTCTGCGCGATCGCCTTCGCCCTCTCGGGCCTCTTCTGTCTGGGCTTTAATGCCGAGCAACGGGTCGAGGAATGAAGGGGAGACTCCCG
>CAYLJC010000137.1:0-7107 GCA_964383345.1 uncultured Akkermansia sp.
CATCCACCTTCGACCCCAAGGAGGGGCGCTTTGTAAGCGCCCAGCAAGTCCTGCCCACGCAACCCCCGCACAAAAACAGGGATCGATTTCGATACCGATTTCGATACCGATACCGGCATAAATAGCCTGTCCCTCCGGAGTTGTCCTGAACCAGAAAATGGGGTGGACGGGGACTTCGATCGGCGGGGAAAGGTGAGAACGGAGAGGATGAACAGGATCAGGAAAAACCGGATAAACCCATCCTGTAAAATCCTGTTATCCTGTCCAACCCCCTCTGTTCCGGTCGGGGTAGGGCGGGTTGTCCCCAACCCGCCGCCGTTTGGCCAATGGGTGCTCCTCCGGCCGTTGCGCCCGCCCGCGCCATTCCGGCTTGTTCCATCGACTCCGCAACCGGCGTCTCAATCTTTCCGGCGGAGGGTTTCGCTGGCGACGACGAGGGGAAATCCCTCGCGAATCGGGTAGGCGTGTGCGGCGTCCGCCGTCACGAGCACTCCTTCGAAGGGCTCCGTCGCCGTCCAGTCGGCGGCCTCCTCCGCGGTGGCGAGGTGGAGCGGTTTCTTTGTCACCGGACAGACCAGCAGGGCGAGGATTTCCTGGGAGAGAGACAGGTCCATCGCATCAGTAGAGCGGCACGCTTGGATCGATCTCGGTCGACCAGGCGTTGATGCCGCCCTTGACGTGGCAGGCGTTCTCGAAACCTGCCTCAAGGAGGATCCGGAGCGCCTTGGCGCTGCGCACTCCCGCCTTGCAGTGAATGATCGTCTCGGCGGAGGAATCGAGTTCCCCGAGGCGTTCCGGCAGTTCGCCGAGGGGGATGACGACCGCTCCGGGCAGGCAGCAGACCTCGATCTCGGCGGGTTCCCGCACGTCGAGAAGGACAAAAGGCGTGTCCTTTTCGAAGCGGGATTTCAGCTGATGCACGTCGATTTCGGGGAGGTCGGGAGAGGGGCTCATGTCGCAGGCGAAGGAGATGTCGTGAAGTTCGGTGAGGCTGGGATCCTCGCCGCAGACGGCGCATCGGGGATCGCGTCGCAATTTGATCTCGCGGAAGCGGATTGCAAGCGCGTCGAAGTGAAGGAGCCGACCGATCAGCGGATCGCCGAGACCGAGAATGAGTTTGATGACTTCGTTGGCCTGGAGGGAGCCGACGATCCCCGGCAGGACACCGAGGACACCTCCCTCGGCGCAGCTTGGAATTTGACCGGGTTCGGGAGGGTGGGGAAACAGGCAGCGGTAGCACGGTCCCCCGAGGTGCGGGGCGAAGACGGAGACCTGTCCCTCGAAGCGGTAGATGGACCCGTAGACGTTTGGTTTTTTCGTGAGGACGGCGAGATCGTTGGAGAGGTAGCGGGTCTCGAAGTTGTCGGTTCCGTCGAGGATGACATCGTAGGGTGCCGCGATTTCCGTGGCGTTCTCGCTGGTGAGACGGGTCTCGTAGGGGGTGATCCTGGTCTCGGGATTGATGGCCTGGAGCCGTTCGCGGGCGGATTCGGTTTTTACTTTTCCGACATCGGCGGTGTCGTGGAGGATCTGACGCTGCAAGTTGGAGAAATCGACCCGATCAAAGTCGACGATTCCGATTTCCCCGATTCCGGCGGCGGCCAGGTAGAGGGCCGCGGGCGATCCGAGACCGCCCGCGCCGATGCAGAGAACCCGGGCCGCCTTCAGTTTCCGCTGGCCGCCGGGACCGATATCGGGGATGGTGAGGTGGCGGGCGTAGCGCTGGTATTCGTCGGGGGAGAGATCGACCGCCGTGAATCGGTCGGAAGAAAGGATGGATTCCATGTGGCGTTGGAACGAGAGAGGGAGAAATTTAGACGGATACCTACGGGCGCATCGCTCTACTTGGCAAATACCAAACCGGAAAATGCCGCTTGCGAAGCGTACCCTGTTCTGTGTAGAACCATTCAACATACTCCTCATGAAACGATCCCTCCTCCTCCTCCTCAACAGCCTCGTCTTCGGCGGGGTTCTCGCGCTCGGCGTGAGCGGCAGTTGCGCCGAAGAACTCAAATTCGCCGATCTCGAGAAAAAGATCGCCATCGACAAATCTCCCGTCAGCCCGGAAGGCGGCGTGGTCACGACCTATGCCCCGGCCCTGAAAAAGGTCATGCCGGCGGTCGTCACGATCTTTTCCAGCAAATCGGTCACGACCACCCGTAACCCGCAGCAGGAGGAACTGTTCCGTCGCATGTTCCCCGACCTTCCGGATGATTTTTTTGAAAAGCAGAGGGACGGCGAGGGCGGCCAGGAACACAAGGAGCAGGGGCTCGGCTCAGGAGTGGTGATTTCGCCGGACGGCTACATCCTGACGAACAATCACGTTGTCGGCGATGCCGATGAAATCAAGGTGACCCTGTCCTCGAACAAGCGCGAGTACCCGGCCACCCTCATCGGTGCGGACCCGCAGACGGACGTGGCCTTGATCAAGATCGAGGCGAAGGATCTGCCCTTTGTGACCATCGGCGACAGCTCCACCCTCCAGGTCGGGGACGTGGCGCTGGCGGTGGGCAATCCCCTCGGTCTCGAGCAGACCGCCACCCTCGGTATCATCAGCGCGGTGGGGCGCAGTGACGTGAACATTCTCGAAAACGGCTACGAGAGCTTCATCCAGACCGATGCCGCGATCAACCGAGGGAACTCGGGCGGTGCCCTCGTCGATGCGGCGGGACGTCTTATCGGGATTCCCACGGCGATCCAATCGAATTTCTCGGGAGGCAACATCGGGATCGGTTTCGCGATTCCCTCCAACATGGCCTTGAACATCGTGCAGCGTCTCCTCGATGGCGGCGGTGTCGTAAAACGTGGTTTCCTCGGGGTGTTTCTCCGCGAACTCGATCCGAACATGGCCAAGGCCCTGGGTCGTGAGGACCGCAGCGGCGTCCTCGTCGCGGAGGTGGGGGAAAAGACTCCGGCCGAAGCGGCGGGAATGAAAGCCGGTGATCTCATCGTCGGATACGAGGGCAAACCGGTCGAGAGCATGCAGCAACTCCGTCTCGACATCAGCAACACCGCTCCCGACACCGAGGTGGTTTTCAGCCTCGTGCGCAAAGGCGAGAAAACCGATCTCAAGGTCACTCTGGGAGATCTCGACGACAACAAGCTCGCTGGCGGCAGCTCTCCCCGGCGTCCCGGCGAGGCGAAAGAGAGGGAACTGGTCGAGGGGGTTTCCGTGACCAACCTCGATGCGGAAGCGCGCAGCAGTCTGCAATTGGACGAATCGGTCGAGGGGGTTCTCGTGAAAAGCGTGAAGGACAACGTCCCCGCCGCGGAGGCCGGGTTGCGTCCCGGCATGGTGGTCACCCAGATCGACCAGACGGATGTGAAGTCGGTGGACGAAGCCTACAAGATTGTTGAGAATTTCGAATCCGACGTGCTCCTTCTGCAAGTGTATGTGGCCGGTCGGCGCGACATCCTCGCGGTTCCCCTGGTCGAATAAGGCCGGGGAAAACTCTACGGATACCCCGCGAGACGAGCGGAGGATCCGGTGAAAAGGCACCCGTGCGGGTGCCTTTTTTTGTGTTTCCGCAGAGGGTTTTCGTCGACGCTGTCGCCTCCGGGATATTCTTCAGCCCGCGTCTCTCACCAGTCCCGGTGGCTCGTGCCGGAGTCCGGGGAGTTGACCTCCGCCGGTTTTCCATTGGTAGAACCGGTTCTTCGCCTTTTTGAGGGAATAAATCGCCGTGTAGATCGCGAGCTGCGGGAGATGGGAGAGGCGTCGCGGGATCACCTGGAACCGCGAGACTTCATCGAAGGAGGTCGCCCAGCGGCAGTTGTACGGTTCTTCACCGCAGAGCAGGTCGAAGCGCAGCGTCGTACCGGTGATCCGGTCGGTGCAGTGGGATAGGGCTTCGATCAAGAGCACCCGGCCCGGCGAGAGTTCGGCGCTGGATCCGTCGTAGGCGGTGAGGTAATAGGAATAGGTATCGTGGGCGAAATACCCCAGAGCGAAGGCCAGCATCCGCCCCCCGCTTTTCTCCCGCAGCGTCGAGAGCATCAGGGGTGCTCCGGAAGAGGCCTGTCGCTCCAGAAAACCGGTGAAATCGTGCTCGCAAAAGACGGACTCGCCCTTTTTGCGGTATTGGTTGCCGCGATGGAGGGCGGCGGCGTGTTCCAGCGAGCTTCTTTGGATCGCGGTGCCGAATTCGTGTTCGACGACATGGTCGGGGCAGGCTTCGTGGAGTCGTCGCCTCGCGGCCTTGAAATCCTTGCGCTGGCGGCTGGAGAGGGCGTCGCAAAACCTCCCTGGAGCAGATACTTCGAATCGTTGGAAAGGGCAAATGCTCCAGTAGCGGCTCCGCAGCGCGGCGACTTCGGCGAGGCGGGGCGAGGCGAGGGCTTGGCGCAGGCGGGAGTGTTCGGCGACTTTTTCTACAGTGAGGGAGTATCCTTTCCGGCCTGTTTGCGAGGCGACGGCGGCGAGGAGTTCGGCGGCGTCGTCGTCGGTGAGGGCCGCGATATCCTGATAGTCGAGATGTCGGTCCGAGGCGAGGTGGAGAGTGGAGCGCTGCCTGTAGAGCGGCAGCAGGGCGACGAGTTCGTCGCCTTCGCGCAACTCGTAGACGATGGGGTTGACCCCGGCGAAAAGCGCCATCCAGGCCGTCCAGATTCGCGGATGGCAAAAAGGTGCCGCGAGAGGGCAGCGGTCTCCGAAACGGATCCACTCCTCGCGGCGCTCCTCGAGTTGGTGCGGCTGGTCGTAGCAGTGGATATGTCGTGGCCTGGGCGGACTCATGTGCTGGCGACAGGGGAGGACAGCGCGGCGTCGCGACGCGATCGGAGCAGCCGGCGGCTGGCCTGGAGAAGCGGCTTTTCCACTCCGAGATGGAGGAGGATTCCGGCACCGAGAGCGCTTCCGAAAAGCAGAACGATCACCAGAGGCAGTGGCGGCGCGATCTCTGGACCCAGCTTCCCGAGAACCTTGGCAAGAGCGATCATGAGAGGGAAATGAATCAGATAGATCGCGTAAGAGGCCGCGCCCAGAAACACGAGGAAACGTTGCCGCGCGAAGAGTGGTTCGATGCCGCCGCCGGCCGCCGCCATCACGAGGAGCAGCGCCGCCGCTCCGAAAGCCAGTGTGGCATGGATCCCCCCGGACCCGCCCGACGCGGCGATTCCCCCGATGACCGCTCCGCCGATGCCGAGGGAAAAAAGCCACCGGCTGGAGAGGTGGGTTTTGATCCGGTCCTGATGGGCGGCGATCACGATTCCGGCGAGAAAGAGGAGGTTGTGAGGAGAGAGGAAGAAGTCGGTCAACCAGCCTCCTCCCGGCACCATCCAATGATAGCCTATCGCCAGGGCCCAGGCGAGGGCGAGGAGGTGAAAGCGCCGGGTCAGGAAGAACAGGGAAAAGAAGACATAAAACGCCCCTTCGTGGATCAGGGTCCAGCCGACGGTGAGATGCGGGTCATGCGGCTGGGGGAGCAGCAGCAAAGAGGAAAAAAGCGCGGAGAGACTGCGGTGGTAGTCTTCGCCGGAGGAGGGAACCAGGTACCAGGCGGGCAGCACCGCCAGGGTCACCAGCCAGTAGAGCGGCAGGATGCGGGCGGCGCGCTTCCCGAGATACCGGGGCAGCCGGCTGGGATCGACCTTTTCGGAACGGTGGGCATGGTAGAGGATGAACCCGCTCAGAACGAAGAAAAACTGGACCCCGGCGTAGCCCACGGGCATGAGAACTTCATTCGGGAGCCTTCCATTGAAGTACTGGAGCAGGACGATATTCAGATGCTGCGCCATCACCAGCAAAGCGGCGACGGCGCGGAAGACCTGGAGGGATCGGATCATGAAATCAAAAACGACATGCCGCAAAGAGCAGGGAAGGGATGGTGAATAATGATAAAATATTAAATTTTAATCAATTTCTCATAATTTCCATAAATTTATTGCGTCATTTGTCGTGGTGAGGTCGGCGCGCGCTTCCTTTTTCCACCCCCCGTGGAGGGATGTTCCGGTCATCCCGCGTCGGTTGACTTCGGATTCTCGGCGAGGAGAGAACTGAGGAAGGGGAAAAGCTGCTTCTTGCGGCTGACGACTCCCTTGAGGACAAAGAGATGGGAATCTTTTTTCGGGTATCCGATCTTCCGGCGGATCTCGTCGGGCGCTTCGATGAGGAGAAGGCTGTCGTTGAGGGTGATGTCGGTGATCATGAGACAGGCCAGGTCGAGTCTCTCTTCCCGCAGGAGAGTCTGCAACTCCGCCTGGAGCGCCTCGCGGGAGGGCCAGAAATAATCGAATCCGATTTCCTCGACCTGGGAGATGCTGAGACGGTAGCCGCTCTCCTCGAATTCCTTGCGGTCGGAGGCCACGGCCTCGGCGATGTTGCTGCTGCGCAGGACGGACCCTGCGGAGAAGAAGTCCTCTTTGAATTTCGCGACGTCGATCCCGGCGATGCCGCTGGCCCATTCCAGGACCGAGCGATCCTCTTCCGTTGTCGTCGGGGAGGTCAGGTTGAGAGTGTCCGAAATGATCCCGGCACAGATGCAGATCGCGATGCCCCGCGATGGTTCGATCTGGTAGCCGCGGAAGGCGCTCCCGACGATGGTGCAAGTCGAACCCACCGTCTTGTTGATGAATTGGATGGGCTCTTTGGTGACGAGATTGCCGCTGAGGCGGTGGTGATCGAGCACCTCGATGATGCGGGCTTCGTCCGCTCCGGCGACCGCCTGGGAGAATTCGTTGTGGTCGACGAGAATGAGGCGGGGACGCTCGGGATTGACGAGATCCGCGCGGGAAAACACGCCGGTGAGACGATTTGTCTCCGGATCGCAGACGGGGAAGAGGACCTGGTGCTGATTGGATTTCAGCTTCTCCTTGATCGCCTGCAGTTTGGTCTCCGGGGAAAAGGAGATGAAATCGGTCGAGACGGCGTTCTGGATCGAGCGGGCGCCCCGGATGAGCTGGGTCGTCGAGGCGGTGTCCCGGTCGGTCATGAGTATGGAGGTGCCGTTTTGGGTGGCCGCGTGAACGATGGCCTCGGAAGGGCGGAAGCCGCTCGTGATGACGAGGCAGCGCACCCCCGCCTCGACCGCGTGGAGTTGCACCCCGACGCGGTCGCCGGTGATGATGAGCAACTGGTCCTTGGGCAGGCGTCCGATGCGCTCCTGCATG
>CAYLJC010000138.1:0-758 GCA_964383345.1 uncultured Akkermansia sp.
AATCGCCGGCCGGTGGTGCTGGCGGACTACAGCGACCGATCCGGCAACGCCACCTGGCTGCTGCGCGAAGTCATCGAACAGGATCTCGGCGGGGTGATCATCGCCACCTTGCGCGACGACCGCACCCTGACCGCCCTGACGGAGGCAAAGGCCAAAGCGGGCGACACCTTCGACCGGGAGGTGGGCGGCTACATCGACGAATCCGCCGGCGAACCGGTGCGAGTGAAAGGAACCCTCGCCCGGGTGGAAACCGGCGAGGATGGCGAGGTGCGAGCCGCGCAAGTGCGTTTCGGTCGGGGCAACCTGCTCATGCTCAGCCCGCAGTTGGTGCAAATCGTCGATCCCGAAAGCCTCCGGGCCGAGGGCGTGGAGATCGAGCGTTTCCAGGTTTTTGCAATCAAGTCGCGGGTCCATTTCCGCCGCGGCTTCGACGACAACGGTTTTGCCAAAACCATCCTTCTCGTGGAACCGCCCGGTCCGTTCATGGGCACGGTGCATCTCGACGCCCTGGACTATGAGAACCTGCAAGTCGAGGACTACTACCCCTTCAGCGAGAAGGACGGGAAAGCCGCAAATAGCGCAGGGGACGCAAATCGCACGACCGACTGAAACGACGGCGACGCTTCGCCCCCCGCCGCTCACGCCGTCTCCAACTCCGCGAGCCGGTCCTCCATCTCGGCCGCCTGGAGCACCTCGATGACGCTCTCTAGTTCCCCCTCCACGACCTGATCCAAATTGTACAAGGTCAGGCCGACACG
>CAYLJC010000138.1:768-7055 GCA_964383345.1 uncultured Akkermansia sp.
GACACGGTGATCCGAAAGCCGGTTCTGCGGGTAATTGTAGGTGCGGATTTTCTCCTCCCGTCCGCCCGAACCGATCAGATTTTTCCGATAGGCCGAGTATTTTTCGGATTCCTCGCGAATCTTCGCCTCGAGCAACTTGGCCCGCAGAATCTGGAGCGCTTTTTCCTTGTTCTTGCCCTGGCTGCGACCATCCTGACACTTCACCATGATCCCCGTGGGCAGGTGGGTGATTTGCACGGCGGAGTCCGTTGTGTTGACGTGCTGACCGCCCGGGCCGCCGGACCGTGTCGCCTGGATGTGCAGTTCGTCGGGTTTCAGTTCGACATCGACCTCCTCGGCCTCGGGCAGCACCGCCACCGTCGCGGTCGACGTGTGGATCCGCCCCTGGGTCTCCGTGCTCGGAACCCGCTGGACGCGATGCACCCCGCTCTCGTATTTCAAAAAACGAAACACTTCCCCACCCGTGACTTTAAAGACCACTTCCTTGAATCCCCCCACTTCGGACGGACTCGCCTCGACCGGCTCCGTCCTCCAACCGCGCTGTTCGGCGTAGCGCTGGTACATGCGGTAGAGATCACCGGCGAAGAGCGAGGCCTCGTCCCCGCCTGTCCCCGCCCGGATCTCGACGATGGCATCGCGGTCCTCCGTCGGGTCGTGGGGAAGCAGGGCATACTGGACCCGCCTCTCCAAGTCGCCGATGGTCCGTTCCAGCGCGGGAATCTCCTCCGCCGCCATTTCCTCCATTTCGGGATCGCCCGATTTGGCCAGCTCCAGATTTTCCGCGAGATCGGCGCGGGCCTTGGTCAACGCCTCCCAGTCCTCCAACAGTGATTTGAGACGGTTGTACTCCCGCGTCAGTTCGCTGGCGGCGCGGGGATCGTCGAAAAACCCCTCCTGCGCCATGTTCGATTCCAGCTCGGGGAGCCGGAGTCGCTTTCTCTCAATGAGCGGGGCGTAATCCACGGGAGGAACGGGTTGTTTTTTCGCGGGAGAAGGAGACGGAGCCACAAAAAACGGTGACCACACCCTCGGGCGTCGTCACCGTTTTGCAAAATCGGAATCTCGGGAGCTAGGCGCTGAGATCGGAGAGCTTGGGCTTCTTGCGGCGCTCACCGGCGGACTTCGCATCGCCGAAACGCTTCTGGAACTTGTCGACCCGGCCGGCCGTGTCCACAAAACGCTGCTCTCCGGTGAAGAACGGGTGACAGGCGGAGCAGATGCCGACGTGCAGATTCGCCACCGTCGATCGCGTCTGGATGACGTTGCCGCAGTTGCACTGGATGACTGCTTCCGTATAAATGGGATGGAGGTCCGCTTTCATGATCGAGGTCCAAAAAAATCGAAGGGGCCGAAGCTAGCCGCGATCCCTTCCGCGATCAAGCGGAAATTTGAGTCCGGTTGTCGATCTGAAATCAATGGACGATCGGTGTAGAAAACTCTGCCCGAAACCACCTCCGGCCCAAGGAAGGGCGCTGTTCTAGCGTCCGGCAAGCCCCCTGCTGCGGCAAGGAGAGCGAGGGGCACAGATCGATACGGAATCCGACATCGCCGCACGAGGCGGCGCATCTCATCCGTTTCGACATCACTCGCGTGGCTGCAAGACGCCGAGGGTCGGAGGCGTTTTAGACGGAGCGAGCGTAGCGAAGTCAACCTTGCACGGCTGCGAATGAAAACAGGTTGGCATGGCCAACGCTGTTGGTTGCCACTATTCGTAACGGAAGCTTCATCTCAGTCATCGTAGTGCCCCCTTGCCTGCGCGATAATCAACCGGTCTCCTTCAACCCGGTAAACCAGGCGGTGTCCCCCGTCGATCCGTTTTGACCACCAACCTGAAAGTTCATTTTTCAA
This sequence comes from uncultured Akkermansia sp., assembly GCA_964383345.1. Lineage (GTDB taxonomy): Bacteria > Verrucomicrobiota > Verrucomicrobiia > Verrucomicrobiales > DEV007 > Arctic95D-9. The sequence goes on from CAYLJC010000138.1 coordinate 2,617, forward strand.
AGGCTCCGGTTTGCCGATTCCTCCAAAAGGATCACGCTTCGTCTCCTCGATGAGTTTCAAGGCTTTCTTTGCCAACCTCGCGTTCGTGGCGACCCAGTGCTGAAGATCGGCGAATGCGCGCGGCTCAAATTCCAAGCGCATCTTTCAAGTCGTCGATGGTTTCAAAGACCACATGATCCTTCCGGGGAGTTTTGATCGCGCTCAGGAGTCTGTCGCGGTTCTTCGGATGGGACAGCAGCATTTCAGTCGTATCCATTCCCTCCCCACGCTTCGGCGCGGACAACGTTCGGCTGAGGATGAAATCCTTGATGCTCATTCCCTCAAAAGTCGCCAAAGTTTTAATCTGACGATGCTGCTCCGGTTCAATTTCAATACTCAATCGGCTCATGCCCCAAAAATACACAAATTGAACATTTTGTCAAATGTTTTCACTTCAACACGCCGAAGTGCGGCGGCGATGACCTGCACGATGTGGCGAAGTGCAACGAGTCGCCGAGAAAGGACACACCGACCCGGAACGCCCCCCGCTCCACCAATCCCGCGTCTCGCGGACCGCGCTGTTCGCGAAGCCCGGAATCTGACCGCCCAATTTACAGATTCCAGTAGGAAAGCGGAAAAGGGCGATCATTCAATCTGTAAATTTCATATTTTTCTGAAATTTCCAGAGAAAATTGTGAACCTGTCCCTGAAAATTGTCCAACCGCTACCGCGAGATCCTCCTCGCGGCCTGCCTCGCCCACATTCGAAGAAAGTTCATCGAAGCCCTCGCCGGGGCACCGGAAGAAGCCGGGGAGATCCTCGGTTTCATCCGTCGGCTTTACCAAATAGAACGACAGTTGCGCAACGGAGTCGCGACCGCCTCCTGCCGAATGCCGGTGCGGCAGGGCCACGCCCGTCCGCTGGTCAAGCAACTCAAGGACAAAATCCTCGCCGAACGCGGAAAGCACCGGCCCCAGAGCAAGTTCGGGGAAGCGATCCGCTACGCCCTCGGCCAGTGGGACCAGTTCGAGCGCTACTTGAATGAAGGCGTGCTGGAGGTCGACAACAACCTCATTGAAAACTTGATTCGTCCGGCGAAACTCGGGTTGAAGAACTACCTGTTTTTTGGCAGTGCCGAGGCGGGAAAGGGCGGTGCGCTGATCTATACCCTGATCGCGAACTGCCGGGTCCAGGGAATCGATCCCGAGCGCTATCTCGCCGAGGCGATGCGTCGGCTGACGCCGGACACGACCGCCGCAGAAGCGGCGGACCTGACTCCGGCGAAGCTCGCGCCCTTGATCCGGCAGCTGCAACCCCGCCCGGCCTGCGCGGATGAATCCTGTGCCGATGCTCTCGCATCGGCGGCATGAACCGTGCCAACTGGGGCGGGTTCCCGTGAGGTCAATTTTACGACGCTTACGGTTGATTGCAGTTGTGCCGGGTGGCCTCCGTTCCGCCGCCAGGGTGAAGTGACCGATTTTGGATTTGCGTGACTTACAAGCTCTCTGATCTTCTTTCCTTTGAGTGTGCAGCAACCTGACTGCACACCACCATCCCAATCCCCACTCCTAAAAGAAAAACTCCACATATATCGAAAGCATCAAAAACTTCCCTTGTTGGCGGCTTCAAATGTGAAGCTGCTTCATCGACAGCGTCAACATGAGCGATCAACGCAGATCTAAACTTTTCCACTTCCGAAGCCCCGGATATCACACTCAAATTGCTTCGGAGCGAATCCAACTCTGCTTCAATTTGCGAGATCGCTGTTTTGTTGATGTCAGCCTGAGTGGTGGCCCCGATACCGAAAATGTTGCCACCAAGGGCCAAAATTCCCACCCCGCCAATCAATGCTCCGGCACCAATCACGAATAACGATTTAGCATTCATTCCGTTCGCTTTGGCCAGGTCAATTCTTCCATGTGCACGGACAAAAGTATTCACCGCGAACCGACCATGTCCCTCTCGTGGTTGGAGTGCCGCTCCACCCTCCAACATTGTCTCTGATTTCCATCTTTGCGTTTGTGTATTCGTAATACACTCCCTGCTCGAACTTTGCGCCCGGGCTTGCCTGACCCATTCCTTTTCTTCCGGGGCGCAATCGCAGACGTTGAGGGGAAAGGCGAAAGTGAAACTTGCCAAGAACATACTTCGCGAATGGCTTTGACTGCGGTGTGTCACCGAATGCGTCGTCATAGACCATCGAGGAGTTTGGACTATTGAACGACGGATCACGCGCGTCGTCGTCCAAGTAGTTCTGCGGAACTACTGCTAGGACCACCTCACCACCTAGCCGCTGCCATTCGACAGGTTTCTGAGATCCGCAAACTGCAATCTGAGTTCTGAGTTTGACTTTTTCGCGGAGCTTCACCTTCGCTTGCTCAACCAACCCCTTGAAATTCTCGTCAAACCAATCGGTCTGATCTCCGATTGGTCTATCGCCAGTTTGGTTACCCCAGACAGGCTCTGACGAAGGCGGGAGATCAGGATTTGGAAACGCGTGGGCATCGAGTCCTAACCGATCAACATATTGAATAGCGTTGTTCCGAACGAACCCATACAAGTTCGTTCCTCCTTTTTCCGCAATCGGATCCCTGTTCAACCACCTCCCTGTCTCCGGTTCGTAATACCGGTAGCCGTAGTAATACAGGCCCGTTCCTTCCATGGGCTTCGTCGAGAACCTGTACCCATTCGCATCTCCCAACTCCTCATCTCCCCAAGCCGCAATCGTCCGCCCGAACGCATCGTAATCATACCGCCCCATCTTCGTCCCGTCCGCCAGATCCACGACGGCCGAGACATTCCCGTTCCCATCATATGCGTAGCACCAGCTTCGCCCGCTCGCCGCATCGGCCGCCGCGAGCAATCCACCGACCCCGCCGGCGCCTTGGGGGGTGCCGCTGAGATCATTCCCCCAGGCATACCGCTGCACGACCTCACCGACCGCATCAATCACGGCGACGACGTTCCATTCGTCGTAGACGAAACGCTCGCTCGTCTCCAACACCCAGTCGCCCGCGTCCAAATCCCACCGCTCCACCGTCCGCGCGATGCGGCGGCTGCGGGAATCATACCCATAGCGATACCGCTCGCGCGGCACCCCGGCCGCCAGCGCCGGAGCGGCGGTGGTGACCTCGATGAGTCGGTTTTCCCCATCCCAAACGTAATTCCACCGCGCATCGGCGACGAGATTGCCGTCGGCATCGTGGTGAGGCGCCTCCACCGCCATGGGCACAAAACGATGGCCCGAGCGCCGTGCGGGCACGTCCTCCCCGCCCGGTCCTGCCCCCGGATCAACGGCGTCCACACTGACCGACTGCCACACCGCTGCCAGCGCGTTGGGCAAATCGCCCACTTCCTTGCGCCAGAATTCCCCTTGCCGCTCGACGGGCTGTTCGTTCACCGTTACCGTCACATCCGAAGGCGCACGTCCGAGAACATCGAAAGCCCCGGGATGCGCAATCTGCGTGTATTGGTTCAGCGCGTTGGCCGTGTAATCGAGTTGACGGAGGTTCGCGCCGTTGGCGTCGCCGCCCTCACGGGCGAACTTGCGGTTGCCCAAGTTGTCGTATGCAAATTCCTGCTGCCAGCCGGCCAGGGGATGGTTGTTCGCAAGCTGTTTGACGGCGGAAATGACTTCATCCCGGTCATTGTACCCATAGGTCCAGGCGGTGCCGTCCTCGCGCTCGGCCTTCGTCCGTCGATTCGCCGCATCGAGCGTGTAGGCGTGGCTCGTGACAACTCCGTCGCCCGGCCGGGCATAGCCGATGGCGGCGAGACGGTTTGCATTGTCGTAGGTCCGGGTACCGGTGAGAACGGTGTTCGCCCCGGCCTTGCTGACGGTGGTGACAGGCAGGTCGGAATTCGCCGCATAGCCGAATTCGGCGGAAAAGCCGCCCGCTCCGATGCCGGTCTCGCTCACTTCGTCGAGTCGTCCGCGACTGTCGTATCCATAGCCCATCGCCGATACGGTATTCGATCCGAGCGTCGCGGTAAAGCTTTGTCTTTTCCCTTGGACCGTTGGATACGACAGGGTCAAGCCGTCGAGGAGACCCCCGGCGATATTTTCTCCGGTCACCATCGTTCCTGTGTGGCTGTAGCTCGTGGTGCCCGCCGCGTCGGCGACGCTCGCGAGGCTGCCGTCGCGACGATGGGTGCGAACCATGCCGGGGGTGCCGTCGCTGTACGCGGTCGCGGTCAGGTCTCCGGCGCTGTTGTAACCGTAGGTCGTCACGACGCCCCGCTCCCAAGTGCGGCTCTCCATCAGTCCGGCGTCGTTCCACGTGTAGGTCGGTCCCCGACCGGTGGCGTCGGTTTTCTGAAGGAGCCGACCGGAGGCGGCATCGTGGTTCCAGGTGGTGACATCCGGAGCCATTGAGCCGGAGACATCTCATGGAGTGGGTGGACCTTGAGTTGGGGCGTCAGGATTGATATGAGAGGAACTGTAGCCGCCATAGCGTCGG
>CAYLJC010000139.1:0-6691 GCA_964383345.1 uncultured Akkermansia sp.
AAAACCCCGCAATGCAAAATTTTGGTTTATTCTTGGTTGGGAAGTCAGCGGCTTGGCCGGAGGTATTTGGGAACGCCCCTGCGGGCTGCGGCCCTTTTCCCGCCTGGCTTCGTTGCTCCTCGGTCGTGGAGATCACTCCACTCCTTCGTCGCGCCTCGCCAAACATAAAAATGTCTCGCAGTTTTCCATCACGGGGTTTTTCAACAGGCTGCTAGCCTTCCCTCCGCACCGGGAAAAGCAGGAAATAAACGGCGCGGCGGGTGGGGAGCCGGATCGCGAAGATCTGGTGATTGCGACCGCGCGACCGCGCGACCGCGCGACCGCGCGACCGCGCGACCGCGCGGCGTGGGTCCGATGTTTGACTCGTTGCGGCAATCCGTCGATTGTTCCCCATGCCTTTCGAGCCCTTACCGGACAACAGACCGGAAAAAATCCACCTCGGTGACTTGGGATTGCTCCTCATTCGGATCGCCCCGGTGGCGATTTTCTCCTACTATCAACTGGGGAGCCAGCTCTCCCAAGCCATCGAATTCATCTGGGATGGCAGGGAGTGGGATCTCGTCATCCAACTCGACGAGAAGGGATTTCCCGCAGCCGCTGTTCTTGCCCCCGTTTCGGTCGCAATGCTGACCATCGCCCTCCTCGGAGTGCTCGTCGGCATTTTCACGAGGATCAATGCCTTCCTCCTCACCGTGCTGAGCGGCTTTATCCTGCTCACTCCCGTGATCCTCTCGGCGACCCTCAATCCCCAGGCGACCACCCTCTACATGGGGCTTTTCGCCGGGCTCGCCTGCGGCGGCGGCGGTCGGTTGTCGCTCGACTACGCCCTCGCCACTCGACGGGAAAGGCGGAGAATGCATCTGTGAGAGGCGGGAAAGAGCCCTTTCGGACGAAACTCTGCGAATTTTCCCCTTGAAACCGAGGGCCTCAGCCGCGTTGATCCGAGATGCCTTCATTTGAAGAACTAGGATTGTCTGGTCCGGTGCTCCGAGCTATCGCGAGGACCGGTTACACCGAACCCACCCCCATTCAGGCGCAAGCGATTCCGGAGGCGCTGCAAGGTCGTGATATTGTCGGTGCCTCGCAAACCGGGACCGGGAAAACGGCGGCCTTCGGCCTGCCCATCATTTGTCAGATGCAGCCCTCGACGAGAGTCCAGTGCCTCGTCCTCGAACCGACGCGCGAACTCGCCGCCCAGGTCGAAGACCAGATGAATGTCTTTTCTTACTACAAACCGCTCAACGTCGTCCTCCTCCACGGCGGGGTTGGCTACGGACATCAGATCGAGGCGCTGGAGAGCAAACCGGACGTTCTCATCGCCACGCCGGGTCGTCTCCTCGATCACCTCGAAAAAGGCAACCTCGATCTCAGCGAGGTGAAATTCCTCGTCCTCGACGAAGTGGATCGCATGCTCGACATGGGATTCCTCCCCGATGTGAAACGCATCATCGACCAATGCCCGTCGGCCCGTCAGACCCAGTTTTTCTCCGCAACCATGCCCGGTGCGATCCAGACCCTCGCGAACTGGGCGCTCAAGGATCCCGTCGAGGTCGAGATCGGCGAGCGGCGCTCCCCCGCCGAGACCGTGAGCCACGCGTTTTACCCCGTGGGAATGGACCAGCGCGACGAACTCATCGTTGCCCTCGTCAAGGCGACCGGCTTTGACAGCATGATGATTTTCACCCGGACGAAAAAAGAGGCCGACGCCCTCCTCGCGCGCCTTCAGGACATCGAGGGCACCCGCCCCACCGCGCTGCACTCGGACATCAAACAAAGCGACCGCACCAAGGCGCTCCAGGGGTTCCGCGACGGCACCTTCAACATCATCGTGGCGACCGACATCGCCGCCCGCGGTCTCGATATTTCCGGCGTGACCCACGTCATCAACTACCGCGTCCCCGAAAATCCGGAAGACTACGTTCATCGCATCGGACGGACCGGCCGCGCCCAGCAGGAGGGTGACGCCTTCACCATTCTCACCGCCGACGAATTGGAAAACGCCCGTTCCGTCGAGCATTTCATCGAACAAAAGATCGAGCGTCGCAAGCTGGAGGGTTTCGCCTACAACTACACCGCCCTGCTGGAGGAAAATCCGACCCCGCTCCGGAAAAAACGTCCCCCGGCACCGAAGCGCCGCAAGCGCTGAGGCTCCCGCGAGCCGTCTCTTTTTCCGAATCCCCTTCTCCTCCCTCTCTTTCCATGAAATACGCCATCTGCAACGAAACCTTCCAGGACTGGCCTTTTGAAAAGGCCTTCACCTACGCCCGCTCGGTCGGTTACACCGGCATCGAGATCGCTCCCTTCACTCTGGGTGGTCCCATCGCGGAATTCGGTCCGGAACAGCGAGCCGCCCTCAAGGGACAGATCAAAGACGCCGGACTGGAATGTGTCGGCCTGCACTGGCTTCTCGCCAAGACCGAGGGATTTTACCTCACCACTCCCGACGAAGCGGTGCGGCAGCGGACCGGTGACTACCTCGCCGAACTGGCGAAACTGTGTCGGGACCTCGACGGCACCATCATGGTTCTCGGCTCGCCCCAGCAGCGCAATCTCCTCCCCGGTGTCTCGCACGCGGAGGCGATGGACTTTGCCGCCGACACCATCCGGCGCGCCATGCCCGTGCTGGAGGACTGCGGGGTGACCCTCGCCCTCGAACCGCTCGCCCCCAGCGAAGGCGATTTTCTCAATACCGCCGCTCTCGGGATCGAACTCGCCGAGAAAATCGACTCGCCGAACTGCCGCCTCCACCTCGATGTGAAGGCCATGTCCAGCGAAGCCATCCCCATCGAACAGGTCATCCGCGAAAGCCGCGACTGGATCGCTCACTTCCACGCCAACGATCCCAATCTGCTCGGCCCCGGTATGGGCGAAGTGGTCTTCGATCCCATCTTCGGCGCACTCAAGGAAATCGCCTACGAGGGCTGGGTCTCCGTGGAGGTCTTCCGCTACGAACCCGGCATCGAGACCATTTGCGAAGAGAGCCTGCGCTATATGCGCGAAGTCGAGGCGCGGGTGTGAGGAGGACGGTGTGCGAGTGTGCGCGAGGGCATCGCCGCGCTCACAGTCGCACCTGACCGGCCCACGAGAGATTTTCCAGATACCACGCCACCGTCGCGTCGAGTCCTTGCTCAAGCCCGACCTCGGGTTCCCAGCCGAGGACCCGTTTGGCTTTGGAAATGTCGGCGGCGGTGTCCTGCATCTCGGAGGCGCTCATCGGTTTCCACACGATCTCCGCTTTTTTGCCGAGGCGCGCTTCGATCCCGCCGATGAAATCCAGCAGGGAGACGGGCGTCTGTCCTCCGCCGAGATTGATGATTTCGTATCCGGGCGATTCCGGCCCGGAACCCATCGATCGCGCGGCGAGGACGGTGCCGCGGGCGATGTCATCGACGTAGGTGAAATCACGGGTCTGGCTGCCGTCGCCGAAAACGGTGATGGGGGTGCCTTCCTGAATCCACTTGATAAAGCGAAAGGGGGCCATGTCAGGGCGTCCGGCGGGACCGTAGACGGTGAAATACCGCAGGATGGAGACGTCGATGCCGTAGAGGTGGTGGTAGGTGTAGGCGAGAACCTCGGCGGCTCTTTTCGAGGCGGCGTAGGGGGAGAGGGGTTGCTCGGCGGGAAGATCCTCGTGGAAGGGCATGGGCTGGCCGGCGTAGAGCGAGGAGGTCGAGGCGAGAACCAGTTTCCCACATTCGTTTTGGTGCATCAATTCGAGCAGATTCAGTGCGCCCTGGGCATTGGACTGCATGTAGACGTGGGGGTTTTCGATGCTGTAGCGCACCCCGGCGCGGGCGGCGAGGTTGAACACCGCGTCGAACGTCCGGCCTTCAAAAACGGGCTGGAGATCGTAGAGATTCTCGATATCGCCCTCGTAAAAGGTGAATCCGTCGCGTCCCTCGAGGTCGGCGAGCCGATGCTGTTTGACGCGGAGATCGTAGGCGTCGTTGAGGTTGTCGATCCCGACGACGGCGACACCCCGGTCGAGCAGGAGTTGCGTGACCCGGTGGGCGATGAAGCCGGCGGTGCCGGTGACGAGGACGATTTTCATGGTGCGGTGCGGTGCCGGATGGCTCCCTTGACCGCTTTGATTTCGTTGCTTTCGAAGGTTCCCGCAAGGGAGTAATCGCCTCGGTGGAGAATGTAAATGATCGAACTCGAGTTTTTGCGGTGGCGTCTCGGCGTTTTTCTCCCGCCGCAGAGATAAATGAAATCGTCGTCGTAACAGAGGCCCTTGCAGAAGGCTTCTTCGGCATCGTGTTCGAAGAGGAGTTCGCCCTCGACCATGAGCCCGGAGCGGTGGGGGTGCCGCACCCGTTTGCCCTTGCTCGAAGTGGCGCAGATCGCGACTTTTTTTCCGTCGAGAAACTGGAAGTCGTGGATCTCCCAGCCGAATTCAAAACGCTCGATCTCGTTGAAATCCCTGTCGGTGACAAGGACGCCGCTGCTGGCGTATTGGGTCGTGGTGAGCCAATTGAGCCCGATGTAAAAGCGGTCGCCCTCGAGGATGATGTTGTTGAGATGGTTGTAATTTTTTTTGTACTTCACCGGTTTGTTCGGATTCGGCGGGGCGATTCCGCGGACGAGGGTGAGGGTGAGGTCCTCGTCGAAAATCCAGATCTGGTTCAGCTTGGTTGCGGTGACGTGGAGCAGTCCGTCGTAGCACTGCATCTGATGAAAATCCGGGGTGGGATTGTAGAGCGGGGTCGAGGTGACGAGGGAGAAGTCGGCGAGCCTGAGTTTGTAGATCCGGCTGAGGCTGGCGACGTAGAGGTGCTCCCCGACGATCTCGATGCCCATCATGGCCTCGTCGTCCGAGCTGTGGAAAACGCTGCGATGCCGCTGCGAAGCCGGATCGAAAGCGACAACCTGACCACCTTCGGTGGCGAGAAGCAGGGGCGACATGGGTGGGATCAAAGGTGGACCTTGGCCCCGTCGTTACGCGCGCTCTCGTAAATCGCGCAGATCAGGGCGACGGCGCGGCGGGCTTCGACGCCGTCGACGCGGGGGGTGCGTCCTTCGGCGATGGCGGCGACGACATCTTCAAAATTGCGTTTGTGGCCCTCGAAGTTGATCGCCTTGGGATCGTTCGCTCCGAGCCCTTTTCCGACGCTGCCCTGCATCAGCTCGGCCTTGACAAGATCGTCGTCGGGGGAGGGTTCGGCGAAGTCCCAGACGCGGAATTTTTCATCGGCGAGGAAGGCGGAACCCCGGTCGCCGGAGAGATGGACCTCGGCGGGATGTCCGGTCGAGGACCAGCAAGCGGTCGATCCCTGGATGACACCACGGGCTCCGTTTTTGAATTCGAGAATGGCCACGGCGGTGTCCTCGACTTCGATGCCCTCGTGGGCGAGACAGGCGGTCGAGGCGGAGACCGAGGCGACGTCGCCGGCGAGGTAGAGGAGCTGGTCGATGAGGTGGATGGACTGGTTCATGAGGGCGCCGCCCCCGTCGAGGGCCCAGGTCCCGCGCCAGGCACCGGAGTCGTAGTAGGCCTGGTCGCGATACCATTTCACATAGGCATCACAGAGGGTGAGTCGGCCGAAGCGACCCTCTTCGACGGCCTTTTTGAAGGCGTCCATGGCGGGGTGAAACCGGCGGTTGAAGATTCCCGAGAGGGTGACTCCGGCCGCGTCGCAGGCGTTGATCATCATGTCGATGCGCTCGGGAGTGATCTCCAGCGGCTTTTCACAGATGACGTGTTTGCCCGCTTTGGCGGCGGCGAGGGCGGGTTCGAGGTGGGCTCCGCTGGGTGTCGCGATGGTCACGATGTCGAGTTCGGGATCGTTGAGGAAGGCGTCGAGATCGGTGTAAGCGATGCCGCCGTTTTCCGCGACGAGTTCATCGACGGCTTCCCGTCTCCGCCCGTAAAAGGAATGCAGCTCCCCCCCCTCCATCGCGAGGATGGCTTTGGCGTGAAAATTGGCAATCATGCCGGCTCCGATAATTCCGAATTTCATGGTCGTGTGGTCGTGTGAATAAGTGAGGGGGGGAAAGGAGTGGTGGTGGAGGTCAGGCGGGCTTGCGGTTTTTGCTGATGAAGCCGATCAGACCGAGAAGGAAGAGGATGCAGAGGGCGGCGATGCCGATCAGGCCGGGGGTCTCCTGCCCGAGAAGAACCCAAATCGAGCCTCCCGTCGCGATGAGGGTGGCGACGGCCATGAGCAGGTTCCATCTCACCGCGCGGGCTCCCCGGGGGCGCGACTCGCCGAGCAGGCTGGAGGAGTTCATAAGCAGGAGGAAAGTGAAGTAGGCGATGGGGATCATTGCACCGCCGATGACCGAGGCAGGGATGGCGAGGGCGGCTTTGGAGGAGGCGTTGGCCCAGAAATAAAGCGGTCCGAGAAATCCGCCGATCCCCGCGATGAGATTCCCGAGGAAGTGGAAACCCCTGTGGTTGGGGCGGTTGAACATTTCGCAGAGGGTGAACCCGTTGATGAGCATGAGAATGATGATGGTCGAGACGGCCATGCCGAGCACACCGATGCCAAAAACGATCTGGGCGATGGTGTTCCCGGTGAGAGGCTCGAGGGCGTTCGCGAGATTGAGGTTGTCGCGGGTCGCTAGCATCGCGGCGAGTTTGCGATCCGCCTCGGGAAGGGCGGCGCGGGCGGCGGCTTTGGCTTTGTCGTCGAACGAGGCAAAGGCGTCCGGATCGGCAAAGGCGATGCGTTTGTCGGCCTGCTCGGCA
>CAYLJC010000139.1:6701-7054 GCA_964383345.1 uncultured Akkermansia sp.
CATCGAGGGCAGCACCTTGCCGGTTTCGTCGAGGACGTCGTCGTAGCGGGTGTGGAACTGGGAGGCGGCGGCGATGACAACACAGGTCGTGGCGAGGACGAAGGGCACGATGAGGCCGATCGAAAGATCGAAGATGGCGAGGCCGCGGTGGGATGTTCCCCAGCTTTTTTTGAGCATGGAGTAGGGCAGGAGAAAGGTCATGTTGATCCCCACGGCGGTGCCGAAGGCGGTCATGATGATGTCGCGCTGGCTTGCGGAAATCTCCCTGGTCCAGAACCCGGCATAGTCTCCCGTCGCGGCGATGGCGGTGGCAAATCCCGGCGCGGGCGAGTCGAGCATCCGACCGTCGGTGC
>CAYLJC010000140.1:0-7030 GCA_964383345.1 uncultured Akkermansia sp.
AGAAAGGCGGGCGAGTGAAAAGAGTGAATTTTCCGCGAAAGAGCCTTAACCTCCGGCGCTCTTTCGGGTTTCAATATCCGACATGAAATACGGTCTTTGTCATGTCGCCCTCGCGCTGATGTTTTCTCTGGTCGCCCTCGGTGCCGACAAACCGAATGTGATTTTTATTCTCGCCGATGATCTCGGTTATCGGGAACTGGGAAGCTACGGACAGGAGAAAATCAAAACACCCCGCCTCGACGAACTCGCGGCGGCGGGGATGCGCTTCACCCGCGCCTATTCGGGCAACGCGGTCTGCGCGCCTTCCCGCTGCGTCCTCATGACGGGAAAACATCCCGGCCACGCCACGGTGCGGAACAATCGTTCGGTCGAACCCGAGGGGCAGCATCCCATACGGGCGGACGAGGTGACCCTGGCCGACCTGTTCCAAAGCGCGGGCTACGCCCGCGGGGCCTTCGGCAAATGGGGGCTCGGCAACGAGTGGTCCGAGGGCAGCCCGAAGCGAAGCGGCTTCGACCGCTTTTTCGGGTACAATTGTCAGGGGAAAGCCCACACCTATTATCCGGACACGCTCTGGAGTGACGGGAAGCTTTTCCCGTTGGAAAACGACCCGCCCGTGCCCGGTCACGCGGGCCTGCCGAAAGGTGCGGATCCGGCCGACCCGGCGAGTTATGCGATGTTCCAAGGCAATGACTACGCCCCCGATCGCGTCAACGGGGCGGCCCTGGAGTTCATCCGCTCGCATCGGGACGAGCCTTTTTTCCTCTACTACCCCAGCATCCTTCCGCACGTCGCCCTTCATGTGCCGGACGAAGATCTCGCGCCCTATCACGCGGAAAAGTGGGACGACCCACCCTTCACCCGCGACAAGTCGTATGGCTACACCCCGCATTTCACTCCCCGGGCGGCCTATGCGGCGATGATCACCCGGCTCGACACCTACGTGGGCCGGGTCATCGACTTGGTGGAGGAACTCGGACTGACGGAAAAGACCATCGTCGTTTTCACTTCGGACAACGGCACCACTCATCTCGATGCGGAGGTCGATTACGAGTTCTTCGCCAGTGTCGGCGAGCTGCGGGGATTGAAGGGGGAGCTCTACGAGGGCGGCATCCGCATCCCTCAAATCGTGAAGTGGCCGGGAAAAATCGCCCCCGGCAGTGTCAGTGATCATGTCACCGGTTTCGAAGACTGGCTCCCGACGCTGATGGAGTTGATCGGCTCCGCCGAATCGGTCCCGCCGGGCCTCGACGGGCGGAGCTTCGCGGCCGTCCTGCGGGGGGAGAAGATGCCGGAGCGCGAGTTCCTCTACCGCGAGTTTCCCGGCTACGGCGGGCAACAGGCCGTCTGGCTAGGTTCGCGCTGGAAGGGGATTCGCACCGAGCTGAAACGAGGGAAGAAGGAGCCCGACCTGAGCATCCAGCTCTACGATCTCATCGAGGATCCGTCCGAGTCGCACGATGTTTCCGACGACAATCCGGAGGTGGTGGCGAAGATCCGAGCGCTCATGACTTCCGAGCGGGTCCCCTCGACGGTCTTCCCCTTTCCGGCGCTCGACACGCTCGCCGAAGAATAGGATTTCCGGGGGTTCGCACCCTCCCTATTCCCAGACCCAGTGCTGCAGCCGGAGTTGTTCCGCGAGACGGGCGGCTTCGATGGCGCGCGGGCCGCTTTTGTCCGAGAGGGCGTCAGCCACGCTGATCGCGGCGGGCCAGTTTTTTTCGGCCCCGAGGATCTCAATCGCCGCGAAACCGGCGCGAAACACCCACTCGGTTTCGCGCGGCGGGGGACCCTCGCCGGAGCCGCGGGGGTCGGTCTTTTGTTCCTCGACGATGGAGCGGTAGATTTCGAGAGCGATGGAATCGCGGTTGAGCGCTTCGAGGCATTTGCCGCGCCGCACCGCCGCGTTGTAGCGCCAGAAAGCGGGGGCGGCGGCATTTCCCGAGAGCGCGGCGAAGAGATTGGCCGCCTCCTCAAGTTTTGCGGGGTTTTGGTCTTCGGCGAGGGCTTCGAGATAGGAAACCTCGCCGAGATCGGCCATCGCCGCATAGCGCAGGGGCTCTCCGGCGGCGAGATGCTCGATGAGCCAGTCGAATTCGGCGGCGGCTTCCGCGAAGCGGTCGAGCGAGAGATGGAGCAGGCCGAGTTCGTGGCGGGCTTCCGCCGCAAACGCCCCGCCGTCGGCGATGAGCTGCCGCCATCGGGCGATCGCCTCTTCTCCCGGCGGGGCGGTGGCGGCCGCGAAGAAGCGGGCCGTGTCTGCGTAGGAAGAGTCGGGGAACCGGGTCGCCACCAGGGCGAAACACTCCCCGGCGGCACGGTGGTTTTTGAGCTGATGGTGCTTCGCCGCGAGCAGCATGACGACCTCGGGCAGGTAGGCGGAACTCGGCCAGTCCCGAATGAAATCCTCCGCGCGCCGAATCAGGGCGGGGGCGTCCCCATCGGTTTGTTCCACCCAGATCGAGGTGTAATCGAGCCGTTCGCTCTGGGTCAGGGTGAGGGGGCGGATGCGGAGACCCTCGAAGATCCCGCGGGCCGCCTGGGGACGTGCCGGCGCCTGGTTGAGATGGATCTCGGCGAGGGCGAGCTGCGCTTCGACATTGGCCGGGTGATCGGGATGCTCGCGGGTGAAGGCGTTGAGTCGCTCGAAGGCGCGGAGATCCCCCTTTGATGCAAAATAAAGGCCACCGAGATAACTGAGGTCCGCAAGGAAAGGCGAGCGCGGATTGTTGCGGGCGAGGGCCTCTTCGTAGGCGGCGAAGGCGGCGCTGTCGTCGGATTGCAGGGTGCAGAGGGCGGCGTTGTAGAGGCAGCGCCCGCGTTCCCCGCCGGTCCGAGAGTCGGCCCACTCGATACATTTCCGGGCCGCGAGTGAAAAATCACCCGAGTCATACGCCGCCTTCACCGCGGCGAAGCGGATGCGGCTGAGGAGGTCGGGGGCGAGGCCCGGCTCCGAGGAGACCGGCGCGACGGCATCGGCGGGACCGACAAATTCCGCGAGCCGCAGACGACATTCTTCCCGGAGGTCGGGATCGACGGGCGTTTTTGCGAATTCCCGCAAGGTTTCCCGCTTGTGGTCCTCCTCGCCGGGGAGCAGGAGGAGACGGAACAGTGACGCGGCCTCACGTCCCGGGAAATGGGCGTCGGCTGCCCAGGCGTCGAGGCGAGCCGCCAGATCGGGGGAGGAACCGCCTTCGAGGAGTTGTTCGAGCAGGAGGAAGGCGAACCGCGCGGCGGACGGGTCCGGGGAGGTCTCGATCAGTTCGTAGACGGCGGCGAAGGCGGCGGTGCGTTTGCCCGCGCGCATCCGGATCGTGGCGTGGAGTTGGGCGAGAGGGAAGCGCAGGGCGGGAGAAGCAGCCGCTTCGTCCGGGATGTTCCCGAGGTGTTCGACGGCCACTTCGTCATGCCCCGCCGCCACCGCGATCTGGGCGAGTCGCAAGGTTTCGAGCGGAGAAGTCGGGCTGACGGAATCGCGCACGAGTTCGAAAGCGGAGGCGGCCTTGCCGCTGCGGACGAGACAGATGGCGCGGTTGAGATGCGTGGTGTTGTCGGCCCGGGGAACGCCGGAAAGGTAGAGATTGTAGGAATCGGCGGCTTCGTCGAAACGCTCTTCTTTCTGGAAGGCGAGAGCAATCCAGCGGCTCGTGGCCGGAGAGGGGCGCAGGAGCGGGTGTTCGCGGACCCATCGGATCGCCGCCCGGGCGGAACCGCCCCGCACGAAGGCTTCGAGGAGTCGGCCGGCGACGAAGTTTTCCTCGGCGTCACCGCTCTCGCCGGCCTCGATGATGTCCCAGCAGGCTTCGAAATGCCGGACCGCGGTCTCGAAACGTTCATCCGCGAGCGCCTGGCATCCCTCGCGGAATTCCGGGAGATCGGCGAGACTTTCCTGGGCGGTGGCTCCGGAGGGCGCGGCGACGATGGCGAGAAATCCCGCCAGAACGAGCGCGGCGGACGGAAATCCGGCCTGCGGGAAAGGAATCATTCAGCGACCGGAGAACTGTTGCACATACTCGATCACCTTGGCGTCGTCCTCTCCGGCGGCCCAGACCGCACGGAGGAAATCCGCCGGGGCGATGTCGTGCTCATGGAGGAATTTGCGGTCGCCTCCACAGCAGAACATGGTGTCCGGATCGAGCTCTCCGCGCAGCTTGGCGCGAGCTTTCACAATGATACGCGGGAGCCAGACGAATCCGTCGATCTCCTCGGTTTTTCCGGGGAGGCTCGCGGGATCGATCACTTCGCGGCTGGGTACGCCCGACATGACGTGGCGGAGGTAATCGCGCCGCACGCTCGCGATCATCACCGCGGTCGAGGGACTCGGGTCGCCTCCGTCGGCGTAGTCTTCGACGAAGTCAAAAAACTCGCGCGGTTTGTAGCCGATGGAGCGGAGGAAGGCCATGTCCTCGTCGGAGTAATAACCTTCGTACTCCGTGTCACCGCCCCGGTAACGTTCGACGCAGCGGTGGAAGAGATCGGTGAAGGTGCTGTCCCAGCGGTAATGGCTCATCGTGAGGATAGGGTTGGAAATGGGAGGAGTGTGGGAAAAAGGAATCACTTGCTCAGTTCGAGCATCCGCATGATGGGGGCCTTGGCCGCCTCGCGGAGCGATTCCTCGAGTTCCACCGCAGGGCTGAGATCGCGCAGGCAGCGGTAGAGCTTTTCCAAGGTGTTCATCTTCATGTAGCGACACTCGGCGCAGGCGCAGCGGTCGGTCGGACCGGCGATGAGATTTTTCCCGGGGACGTCGCGGCGGAGCCGGTGGAGCATGTTGGTCTCGGTCACCACGATGATGTTTTGCGCGGGGGAATCGCGGCAAAAGGCGATCATCTTTTCCGTCGAACACACTTCGTCGGCGAGGAGCCGCACCGCTGTGGTGCATTCGGGATGGGCGACGACGGCGGCGTCGGGGTATTCGTCCTTGATCCGCTGGATGCTCTCGCGGGTGAACTCGACGTGGATGTAACAGTTGCCGTCCCAGAACTCCATTTCCCGACCGGTTTGTTGCGAAACCCACGCGCCCAGATTCTGGTCGGGGACGAAGAGAATGGGTCTGTCCGCCGGAGCCGCTTCGACGATGCGGACCGCGTTGCCACTGGTGCAGATCACGTCCGAGAGAGCCTTCACCGCCGCCGAGGAATTGATGTAGGTGATCACGAAGTAATTTTTCTTCGCGTTTTCCCGGAGGAAGGCCTCGAGTTCGTCGGCCGGGCACGATTCCTCCAGCGAACAGCCCGCGTCCGCGTCGGGGAGGACGACGGTTTTTCCCGGATTGATGATCTTCGCGGTTTCGGCCATGAAATGCACCCCGCAAAAGGCGATCACGTCCGCATCCGTCTCCTGCGCCCGGAAGGAGAGACCGAGGGAATCCCCTACATAGTCCGCGATTTCCTGGATCTCGGCGTTTTGGTAGTTGTGCGCGAGGATCACGGCGTTGCGCTCTTCTTTCAGGGCGAGGATGTCAGCACGCAGATCGGTGGAGGGGAGGGTCGTTGTCATAAAACAGCTCGTGGAGGATACAGGAATGAAAGGGAGGAAGTCCGGCCCGTCAATCGGCAGTCGCACCGACGCGGCCTTGCGGTTCAGCCGATCACGGTGGGATTAAACCCCTTTTTAAGCGGGAGATCCGTCCTCGTGGCCGGATCGATGACGGTTTCCCCGGAGACCCGGCCGCCCTCTTTGATCTCGAGATCCACCGCCCTGAGGTCGCCATCGAGGAGGCCGCCGCGCCCGATCCACACCTTCCCCGAACAGGTCACGTCGCCCGTGAGACATCCCTTGATCTCAGCGCTCCCGGTCATGACTTCGTCGGCGAAGCGGACTTCACAATTCTTTTCAATGACGAGCCGTTCGCAGTACAGGGGACCGCGGACGACGCCGGAATGGCGGAAAACGGCGTTTCCAGAGCAATCCACCAGCGCGTCGATCGCGCCGCTCACGGTGAGATGATGACAGGCGATCTCGGAGTTGTGGACGAGCCCGCCCTTTTTGGAAATGGAGATGTCTCCGCGGGTTCGCAGCGTGTGGCTCCGGACCGTTTTGATCTCGTAGTCCGCGAGACTGATGTAGGCGCTGCATCGTTCACACTGGGTGGACCTGGCAAAACGCGAAACCATCTGGACATGGTAGCAGCGAAAACAGCGCACGCGGTCTTCCGGCACGGAGTCGCTCGCTTTGGCTTTGCGGCGTTGGCCGGGCGCCACGTAGTTGGGCGGCATTTTGTTCGCGCTGGTTTCCGTCTCTGTTTCCGCTTCCGCCGGTTCGCGAGCCTGCATCAGAGCGGCCATCGAACCCTCGGCGAGCGAGCCGCGGTCCCGAGCCTTGCCTCCGATGGGCACCGGAGTCTCGTCGCCGGAGTCGATGGGGTCGTTGTCGGTGGCGGGAAGTTCCGCCTCACCAAGAAATCCGAAAAAGGCACCGGCGGAAATGGCGGCCACTTCTTCCGATTCCGCCTCGGAGCGGGAATCGGGAGAGACGTCCTCCCTGGCGGCGGCATCTCGCGTTTCCCGCATTTCCGCGTCGTGCGGGGGCGATGTTTTCGACGTTCCGGTGCGGATCTCGGTGATGCCGGAGACCTTCAACGCGGGGTTGGCGATGGCGACGCCTTTGCGAACGCGGAAGTGTTCGCCACAGGCGCGGCAGAAGGAGGAATAAACGAGGGAGGGTTCCTCCTGAAGATGTCCGCAGGAGGGACAGGTCAGGTGCAGTTTTCTCGCGCGATGGAATTTGCCGAACACGGGGTGGAAGGCTACTTCGCGGAAGAGCCGCCGGATTTGGGAACGCCCACCGTGGAGGTCCCCATGAACGTGGCTCCTTCCTCGATGGCGAGCTTGCCGGCGACGACATCGCCGTGGAGGGCCGCGTTCTGCTTCAGTTCGCAGCGATCCGTCACGGTGATGTTCCCCTCGACCTTGCCGAAGACAACGACGGAACGCGTCTTGATATCGCCGACGATGGAGGCGTTTTCCCCGACGGTGAGATCCCCTTCGGAATTCACCTCACCCTCGATGCGACCGTCGATGATGAGATC
>CAYLJC010000141.1:0-6995 GCA_964383345.1 uncultured Akkermansia sp.
GATTGGCGTTCAAATTACCGACGCGGCCGCGTCTGTCGCTGGATTTTTTAATGGTGGGCGGAGCGAGGTTCCCGCTGAGGGGGCGGAAGTTTCTCTCTTGGAGGGAATCGGGCACGAAAGCGGCGACGTCCACGGCGGATTCGGAGGCCGCGTCGGCCTGGGCGAAGGCGTCGAGGTCGCTGCCGTCGAAACTGACACTCATGACCCGGTCGGTGCGGCCGATCGCCTCGGGCAGGGAGGTGACCGTGATCTCGCGGCCTTGTCTCATCGTGGCGATGTTGTCGATGATGTTTTTGGCGATGGGGGAGGCGGCTCCGCCCCCGGAATTGCCGTTTTCCACAAAGACGCAGACAGCCATCTCGGGATCGTCGTAGGGGGCGAAGGCGATGAACCAGGCGTTGGTGGGCTGGTTGGGATTGGCGGTCTGGGCGGTGCCGGTCTTGCCGGAGAGAACGGTGTGGGTGGACCGGGCGCGACCGGCGGTGCCGCCCGGTTCGTTGACGACACGCCACATGCCGCGCTTGACCGTCTCGATTTGATCGGCGGTGATTCCTTCGCGGGTGAGATCGTATCTCAGAATGGGGTCGTCCTTTCTCACCACTTCCCCGTCTTTCTCGGCGATCTTGTGGATGAGACGGGGTTGGAAAACCTTGCCTCCGTTGGCCACGGTCGAGGTCACCGAAGCCATTTGGAGAGGCGAAACCTCGGTTGCTCCCTGACCGATCGAGACGAGGGCGGTGAAGGCGTCGCTCCAGAGGAGGCCTTGCATCCGCAGCCATTCGGGGTTGGGAATGTTCCCGGGGTTTTCACCAGTGATCTCTATTCCCGTGGTGCGGCCCAACCCGAGGAGATTGGTCATCGTCTGGATGTTGCGTATTCCGGTATGGTTCGCGTAGCGGTAGAAAAAACCGTTGCAACTCACCTTGATCGCGGTGCCGAGATCGAGAGTGCCGTGCCCGGAAGACCAGCATTTCATGAATTTGTTACCGTATTGGGCACCGCCGCCGCAGGGGAAACGGCGGTCACAGGTGTCGGAAAGGCAACCGGCCAGGGCCACCGGAATTTTCCCGGTGGAGCCGGGGGCGTAGGGATTGATCGCCCGGCTGAACATGGGACTGGTGGGATCTTCGGTGTAGCGCTTCCAGTCGTTGATGCGCACTTCGGGAATGAAGACATTGGGGTTGAAAGAGGGGACGGAGGCGATCGCGAGGACTTCGCCGTTCCTCGGGTCCATCACCACGGCGGCACCCCGGCCCACCTTGCGGAGGCTCTCCTCGGTGATCATCTGGATGCGGGCGTCGATGGTGAGGTAGACATCCGATCCGGGTTCGGGTTCGGTGCGGCTCACTTCACCGACGAACTTCCCCTTTTCATCTTTCTCGATGATGAGCTTGCCGGCCTTGCCCTGGAGGTAGTGGTCCATCGTCTTCTCGACGCCCATGACCCCGTAGTCGTCCCCGACGTAGTAATTGAAATCGCGCTTTTTCTCCTCGGGAACCTGATCGATGTCGGCGAGGTTGAGGTAGCCGAGGATGTGGCAGGCGAGGGAGTCGTAGAGATAGCGGCGGCGTCCCGTCCGCGTCACGGTGACGCCGGGGATGCCCACGTTGTTTTCCGCGAAGCGGGCGAATTCCTTGAAACTGAGATCGCGGCGATAGGTGAAGGGAACCACTCCGCGGGTCGAGCGGTAGTGGACCCGCATCGAGCTGGAGCTGTAGTCGGCGAGCAGTCCGAGATCCTGCAGACCGGGGAACACCGCCGCCTCGACCACGGCGACGATGTCGGTTTCGGTCCGGATCTCCCGCTGCCCGTAGCTGTCGAAACGTTCCCAGGTGTAGGGTTCGGGCAATTCGGAGTGGGTTTTGAGGTAGGCGGCGACGATCTCCCGCAGATCGAGGCGCAGTTCGTAATTCGGCGTGCTGTCGACGAGGGTGATGCCGTTGCGGTCCTTGATCTCCCCCCGGATTCCGGGGATGCGGACTGATTCGAATTTACTGCCGGGGACGCGGGCGGCCCAGTAGGAGTGGTCGGTGACCTGGACCACATAGAGACGGTAGATGAGCAGGCTGAAGCCCGCCATCACCAGGACGGCCAGGAGGTACAGCCGAACTCTAAAGTGTGTCACCATCGTAAGTATGCCGTCGCTTGAGACCTTCGCTGCGGATTCGATACCGCGTCCGGTCCGCGACGCGGCTCAACAGTAGCAGTAAAAAGGGGGAAACGAGAGAAGAAAACAGGGCGCTCATCAGCATTTTCGACCAGAGTTCCACGGAGATTTCGAGTCCCCCGCGCTGGAAGCTGATGACGAGATACTCCAGCAGCAGGCACAGGGCGGTGCAGAGACCTATCATGAAAACGGGCAGTTCCCACCGGCCCCGCCGAAAGAGCGGGCGCACCCCCTGGATGAGAGATCCGGTGATTCCGAAGAGAAAAATGGTGAAGCCGAAGGGGATCTCGGACTGCATCAGCATCCCGAAGGTGGCTTCGTCCGGGTAGATGGGGACGTGGTAACGGGCGTCCCAGAGCAAACCGGTGAGGAGGGCGAGACCCAGCATCGCGGGGAAAGGGATCGCCACCGCCGCCGCGAAAAAGACCGCATGCACGAGCATCAGTCGCGAACCGTAGGCCCAGTCGAACACCGGGAGGAATTCCTGGAGGACGAAAGAGAGCAAGAGCAGGCCAACGAGCAGGGCGGAGAACTTCATGGAACCGGCGGCGCGGAGGCGGGAGTGAGCGGCGGGGCGGAAGCGGCGGGAGCGTCATCGATCTCGTCGGCGTCATCATCGTCGTCGGTTCCGCCAGCGTCGGAAGAGTCGGCCGGAAGGATGACGAAGACATCCTCGAGATCCTCGAAATTGACCAACGGTTTCACGACGGCTTCCGCGTCGATGATGCCGATGGAGAGGCTCACGACTTCCCCGAGAATGAGATTGGCGGGGAAAAGCTCGCCGGTGCCGGAGCTGATGACCTTCTGACCGGGGATCGCGACGGCTTCCTTGGAAAGATAGCGGAGCTTGAGGTCGGGCAGGGTGCGGAGGGCGCCGCGTTGCCCGTTGAGGATTCCCTGCTCCTGAGAGTTCTGCAGCCGGGCGGAGACCTGGCACATTTCGTCGGTGAGGAGGAGGACCACGGCGGAATCCGGTCCGATGACCTCGGAGATCTTGCCGACCAGCCCGGCCTCGTCCCCCATGGGAATGATCACGGGACTGTCCACGGTGATGCCGGCGTCACTCCCCTTGTCGATCACGAGCGTGTTGTACCAGTGGGACGGTTTGCGGCTGATGACCCGCGTCGCGACGAGAGAGAGAGGGGATTTTTCCCGATACTGGAGGGCCCGGCGGAGCTTGTTGTTTTCGGCGAGCAGCTTTTCGAGCTGGATCATCTCCAGCTTGAGGCGGTCCCGCTCTTGCTCGACGGCGGCCAGCTTTTCGCGGAGCCGGGCGGGACCGGAGGCTTCGCCGCCGAGGTTGCCGACGGTGCCGTCCAGATCGTTCGAGGACTTCATGAAAGGCCGCACCACCACCATCGCCCCGCTCTGGATACGCCCCACCGTGGACGGCTCGAAGAGAGTGATCCAAATGAGGATACCGACGAAGAGGAGGGGAAAAAGGATGTTCAATCGACTCATGGCGAATCCGGTGCGGGCGCGAAGACGGGGGGACTTGCCGGGCGGTTCAGTGACGTCCGGGCGGAGAGACTTTTTTGAGGAAATTGAGCTCGTCGAGGAGTTTTCCGGTACCCTCCGCCACCGCGCTGAGGGGATCGTCGGCGACGTGGACGGGGAGGCCGGTTTCTTCGGAGAGGAGTTCGTCGAGTCCCTTGAGGAGAGCCCCCCCGCCGGTCAGGACGATGCCGCGGTCCACCAGATCGGCGGAAAGTTCCGGGGGACACCGCTCCAGCGTCACCCGGATGGATTCGACGATGATGCGGAGCGGATCGAGCAGGGCCTCGCGAATCTCCGTGGAGGTGATCTTGATCGTCTTGGGCAGACCGGCGATGAGGTCGCGGCCCTTCACCTCCACCGAGGTTTCCTTCTCCTGAGGATGGGCCGATCCCATGCGGATCTTGATCTCCTCGGCGGTGCGCTCGCCGATCATGAGATTGTAAGCCCGTTTCATGTGATGGATGATGGCCTCGTCGAGTTCGTCGCCGGCCACGCGGACACTGCGGCTGTAGACAAGTCCGTAGAGGGAGATGATGGCGACCTCGGTGGTGCCACCGCCGATGTCCACGATCATGTTGGCGGCGGCCTCCTGCACGGGCAGCCCGACTCCGATGGCTGCGGCCATGGGTTCCTCGATGAGGTGGACCTCGCGCGCTCCGGCGGCGGCGGCGGACTCGTTCACGGCCCGTTTTTCCACCTCGGTGATGCCCGAAGGCACCGCGATGACGATGCGGGGACGCAGCCAGGCGCGCCCGTTCTGGACCTTGCGGATGAAGTGCCGCAGCATCGCCTCGGTCACCTCGTAGTCCGCCACGACGCCGTCGCGGAGCGGCCGCACCGCCACGATGTTGCCCGGGGTGCGCCCCAGCATGCGCTTGGCGTCGTCACCGACCGCAAGGACGAGATTGGTTCCCGCCTTCACCGCCACCACGGAGGGTTCCCTCAGCACGATGCCGTGATCTTTGACATAGATCAGGGTGTTGGCGGTGCCGAGATCGATGCCGATGTCACTGGAGAAAACTCCGATAAGTTTGCCGATCATGTGCTCTGGAAGAGGGGATCCGAAACGCCCGGCGGACGAGGGGAGAAATCAGGTCCGCTCTGAATTGGTTTAA
This sequence comes from uncultured Akkermansia sp., assembly GCA_964383345.1. GTDB lineage: Bacteria > Verrucomicrobiota > Verrucomicrobiia > Verrucomicrobiales > DEV007 > Arctic95D-9. Next base: position 4,780 of record CAYLJC010000141.1, read on the forward strand.
AAAACCCGAAATCTAACACGTTCGCTCTCCTTTGCCAAGGGAGCCCCGTCCTTCCGCCTGGAAAAAAGCGTGCGGAAATCCGTAGGTCCGGGGGTTTGTGTCCGGGGCGATTTTCCGAGGTGCGCTTCGTCTGGAAATCGGCCATAGTGGACGGGTGAGCGTCTACGACATGGAAGAGGGCAAGCACTACGCCTGCCAACGGTGCGGAAACTGTTGCCGGTGGCCCGGCGAAGTGCCGCTCTCCGATGCCGAGCTGGATCGCATCGCCGGGTATCTTGGAATGAGCCTCCCGGACTTCATCGCCCAATACACCGATCTGCGTCGCAATCGCGCTGGCCTGACACTCATTGAGAAACCCAATCACGAGTGCATCTTTCTCGACGGGATCGACTGCCGCATCCAGGCGGTCAAGCCGGATCAATGCGCCGGCTTTCCCAATCAGTGGAACTTTCCCGGCTGGCGCGAGACCTGCGAGGCGATCCCCCTGCCGCGCCAGGACGCGACCGAACCCTGATGCCGGCGGCACCGAACCCTGATGAATCGCGCCCGATTCCCGGCAGCTCCGGCGTTTCCAGAGAAAACGCCGTATAAAAAAAGCGCGGCAGATACCTGCCGCGCTTTTTTGAGGGGTGAAAATTCGGGGTTTCAGTGATTCTCAGAGCGACCCTTTGAGAGCGGACGAAGGCTTGAAGCCGACGGTCTTGGACGCTTTGATCTTGATGGTTTCTCCAGTCTTGGGGTTACGACCACTGCGGGCGGCGCGCTTGCGCACTTCAAACGTCCCGAAGCCCAGCAGCTGGACGCTGCCGTCTTTCTTGACGCCTTTGGCAATTGATTCGAGGACAGCTTTCACTGCTTCTTCGGCCGCCTTTTTGGAGGTGTCTCCGCCAAGCGATTTCTGGACTGCTTCAATAAGTTCTCCCTTGTTCATCACGAATTTGTAGTTTGAGTCGGAAGCGAAGTAAAGCCGTTTTTTGCGATCGATTCACCGTGAAACCGCCGTAAATCAACGGATTGCGCTTCTGTTGGCACCCTTATTAACGAGAGAAATTTTGTTTGGCAAGATTAAAATTCAAGATTTCCATCATGCAAAACCGCGCCCGCGCCCCGCTTTTCCCATCCCTTCGCCCCGCTCTTTCCTCGCTAACATGAACAGAAATGAAGTCTGCACCCACCTCGCCATTCTCCCTGACATTGCCGCAAATGCCTACGTCGCGCCGGGCGCGGTGGTGCTCGGAGCCGTCGTTCTCGGTGATCTCTCCAGCGTCTGGTACCAATGTGTCCTGCGGGCCGACATCCAGCGCATCACCATCGGGGAGGGGAGCAACATTCAGGACGGTTCCGTGATCCATCTCGCCAGCGATGTCGGCACGGCGGTGGGTTCTTACGTCACCGTGGGACACAAGGCCCTGCTCCATGCTTGCGAGGTGGAGGACGAGGTGCTCATCGGGATGGGGGCCATCGTAATGGATCGTGCCCGGATCGGTGCGCGCAGCATCGTAGCCGCCGGAAGCCTTGTCCCGAAAGGGATGCGGGTCCCGGAGGGATCGCTCGTGATGGGGACGCCGGGGCGCGTGGTGCGCGGGCTCTCCCACGACGAGAGGGTCGGGATCCGGTCCTGGGCTGAGAAATATATCGCCGTCGCGGCGGCGCACCGCGCCTTTCACGCGGAGTCCTCCGGAGCGACAAATCCGGCGGAGGCTCCTCCGTCCGCGGAATCGAGGACAAACCCGGACTGACTGTTTGCGAATTCGGGAAATGCTCGCCATAGTGGGACGATTGGTGATTGGTGCATGATGGATAAATCGGTGGTTCAGGTCGAAGTCAAAAGCGTCCTTGCGACGAGCGCGGGTTCTGCGGTGTTTTTGGGCAACGCGGAAAAAGTGTTTGTGATTTACGTCGATCACTCTGTCGGGTCGGCCATCAACATGTTTCTCCACGGCACCCCCAAGCCGCGACCGCAGACCCACGATCTTTTCGCCGACGTGCTCACCTCGCTGGGCGCGCGGGTCGAGCGGGTCGTGATCAACGATTTTTCCGACACGGTTTTTTTCGCCCGACTCATCATTGTGGCCGAAAACGAACTCGACGAGCGGAAAATCATCGAGATCGACGCCCGTCCCAGTGACAGCATCGCCCTCGCGGTGCAGGCCGCCGCGCCCGTGTATGTCGCCTCTCACGTGTGGGAAGCCGTCGAGGACATGTCCATCGTCCTG
>CAYLJC010000142.1:0-2663 GCA_964383345.1 uncultured Akkermansia sp.
AGCTCTCGACGAGGAGCGCCAGACGCCTTTCGACCTGGAAAACGGTCCGCTTTTCCGGGGTGGTTTGCTCCGGCTGGCCCCGCAGGAGCACCGCCTCATTCTCAACGCCAATCACCTCACCTGTGACGGCTGGGCCTACAGTGTCGTTCTGCGCGAACTGAGGGAAATTTACAACGCCCGCCTCGCCCGGACCGCACCCGCGCTCTCGCCTGCCCCTTCCTTCGGCGACTACTGCGCCCGAACCATCGTGAAAGAGGCGGACCAGGAGGGGGGATCGGACGAATCCTACTGGCTCGACGAATTCTCCACGCCGGTGCATCCGCTCAATCTGCCCACCGAGTACGGGAATTCCAGCGAACCCGACTACCGCTGCGACACTCTCGCCGAACTCCTCTCCCCCTCCGAGATGTGCGATCTCCGAAAAGCGGCCGCCAAATCCGGAGCGACCCTCTTCGGAGTGCTCATGAGCGCCTACCAGGTCCTCCTCCACCGCATCAGCCGCCAGCAGCGTTTCGTGGTCGGTTTCCCCACCGCCGGCCAGAGCGGCACCGGCCATGAAAACCTCGTGGGCCACTGTGTCAATTTCCTGCCCTTTGTCGCGGAGATCGAAGAGGAGATCCCCTTCTCCGATTTTCTCAAGCGCACCCAGAGCCGCCTCCTCGACAGCCTCGATCATCAGAGCTTCACCTACGGTCGTCTCCTCAAGACATTCGGCGGCGAGGAGCGCCCCAAAGTGGAGGCGGTTTTCAATCTGGAACGCGTCGACGACAGCCTCGCCCTCACCGGACTGCGCACCGAAGTGAGCGAAATCGAACGAGGCTACACCACCAACGCCCTCTTCCTCAAGGCCCGTGAATACGAAGCAGGCCTCGAACTCCGCTTCGATTTCCAGACCGCGCTTTTCAGCCGGGAAACCGTAGCCCAGTGGCTGACGACCTACCGCGCCATCCTCGACGCCATCGTCGTCGACGCCACCGCACCGGTCTCTGCGATCGCCGCAGCGATGAGTCCTTCCCAACTCGCACTCCTGCACCAGTGGAACGAGACGACAACCTCCTACCCGCGCGAAGCAACCGTGTCCCAGGTGTTTGACGAAATCGCCGCGCGACGGGGCGACGCCATCGCCCTGCGATACGCGGACGGCGAGATGAGCTACCGCGCCCTCTCCGCCCTGACCGGACGCATCACCTCCTCCCTCCTTGAAGCCGGGGTCGGCCCGGACGATTGCGTCGCAGTGTTTGTCGAGCGATCCCCCCGGCTCATCGCCTCGCTCTTCGCGGTCATGAAAACCGGCGCGACCTATCTGCCGCTCGATCACGAATACCCCCGGGACCGCCTCCATTTCATGCTCAAAGACAGCGCGGCGACCCTCGCGATCACGCAGGAGGGCTGGCGTTCCCGCCTTCCCCGTGAACTCGCCACCCTCGACGTGGAAGTCGCCGCAAAACACCCTGACACCCTTCCCGCAGACGAACCGTCCCGCGATGCCGCGAGCGGTGCCTGCATCCTCTACACCTCGGGATCGACCGGCCTGCCCAAGGGCACCATCACGACCCACCGCAGCATCGTGCGACTGGTAAAAAATTCCAACTTCTGCGTGCTCGATGAAAAGGAAACCCTCCTGCAAGCTTCGAGCCTCTGCTTTGATGCCTCCCTTTTCGAGATCTACGGCGCCCTTCTCAACGGAGGCATTCTCGCCCTTCCCGACGCCGGACGCCTCACCATCGCCGCGATCACCGAATCCCTGACGAAACACCAGGTCACGACCCTCTGGCTCACCGCCGGTCTTTTCCAGATCATGCTGGACGAAACCCCCGGAGCTTTCGCCGGGCTGCGCCAGCTCCTCAGCGGCGGTGATGTCATGACTCCCGACCATGCCGCCCGCTTCCTCTCGATGCATCCCGAGGTCCGCCTCATCAATGGCTACGGCCCCACCGAGAACACGACCTTCACCACCGCCCACACCGTCACCCGCACCGACCTTCTCTCCGACAGCATCCCCATCGGAAAACCGCTCGCCAACACGACCGTCTGGATCCTCGACTCCCACCGCCAACCGGTTCCGCCCGGGATCGCCGGTGAGTTGTGGACCGGAGGTGACGGACTCGCCGCCGGATACGTGGGCAATCCCGCTCTCACGGCGGAAAAATTCCGACCCGATCCCTTCCGCGAGGATCCTGCGGCGCGGCTCTACCGCACCGGAGACCTCTGCCGGTTCCGCCACGATGGAAATATCGAATTTCTCGGACGCATCGACCAGCAGGTGAAAATCCGCGGCTTCCGCGTCGAACCCGGCGAGATCGAAGCCCAGCTCGGACGCCATCCCCGGATCGGCCAGTGCAAAGTCGTGGTCCGCGGCGACAGCGCCGCCGAGAAATCTCTCGCCGCCTACGTGGTCCCGCAGAACGGGGTGAAACCGACTTCGACGGAACTGCTCGGGTATCTCCGCGAGAGACTGCCCGAATACCTCGTTCCCTCGGCCGTCGTCGTCCTCGACGAACTGCCCCTCAACACCAACGGAAAAATCGACACCCGTTCCCTGCCCCAGCCCGGTCTCGTCGCCGTCACGAACAGATCGGCCGCCCCCGCCCGTCCCGACACCGACACGGAGAACGCCCTCCTCGCGATCTGGAAGGATCTCCTCCGCACGGACGAGATCGGTC
>CAYLJC010000142.1:2673-6958 GCA_964383345.1 uncultured Akkermansia sp.
ATTTCTTCTCCCTCGGAGGCCACTCCCTCCTCGGCATGAAATTGTTCGTCCGTCTCCAGAAAACCTTCGACGTGGTCCTGCCGCTCGCCGCCCTCTTCCGCGCCCCCAGCGTGCGCCAACTCGCCGCCCTCATCGACGAGAAACAGGCGACAGAGCGGACATCGGTCCCGCCGTCCTCCCCTCCTCGAACCGGGGAGTCGACGGCACCCGATGCGGATACCGATACCGCCGCCGTGGCCCTCCGGGCGAGGGAGACCATCGCCGACACCACCGTCGCGATCCAACCCCTCGGGACACTCCCGCCCCTCTTCGCCGTCCATGGCGGAGACGGAGGCATCCTTTTTTACGGCAACCTCGCGGAGCGCCTCGGAACGGACCGTCCCTTTTATGCCTTCGAAGCCCCCGCCCTCACCGCCTCGGGGCCTCTCCCCGAAGAATCGGTCGAGGAGACCGCCGCCAAATACCTCGGCGAAATGCGCAAGGTGCAACCACACGGTCCCTACCTCCTCTGCGGTTATTCCTTTGGGGGTGTCGTCGCCTACGAGATGGCCCGCCAAGTTCTCGCCGCCGGGGAAGAAGTCGAATTCCTCGGACTCGTCGATACCGAAAACCCCGCCGTCGAAGCGCGCAAGCTCAGTCTCTCCGAGCGGGTCGCAGTCAACTGGACCTCGCGCAACGAACGTTCCGCCAGCGCGCTGGAGAAATTCGGCAACCTCAGCAAACGGGTCGGGAGCGGACTGGCCTACCGGCTCTACTTCGAAGCCGAGGACGCCGTCGCCCGTCATCTCCCCGACGCCAAGAGCCCGGGGTGGCTGCGTCAGGTGCAGTTGCGCAAAGCCCACGAACGAGCCATGGAGGCCTACGTCCCCGGCAAATTTTCCGGCACCCTCACCCTCTTCCGCGCCAAGGTCGGCAACGACAAATTCGAGATCGGCGACGACTACGGCTGGGCCGGTCTCGTCGACGAACTCGACATCATCGGCGTTCCCGGCAACCACATCAGCATTTTCCACAAGGACCACATTGAAGCTGTCTCCGCGGCCTTCCGTGAAGCTCTCGCAAAAGCGGGCGGCGGCGTCATCCTCTGAGAGCGACCAGGCCCGCGCTCCCTCAGCCTCCTCCGATCCATCCTGTTCCCTTCCCGCGAAAGCGGGTGCGAAAATGCCCCGGGGTCATCCCCGTGAGACGCCGGAAATGGCGGGGAAAATGCAGGGATGACATGGGCGAAACATACCAAAATTACCGCCGTGCGCTACAAGCCTTTCCGGCCCGGATCGGCTATCCTTGGTCCATGCTGATCGGATTGACACACCGGCTCCCCCTCGTCTGCGCGGCGGCGCTTGCCCTCCTTCCATGCCTTTCTCTCGCCTCCGCCCGGGAAAAAATCAGCTTCAGCCGGGACGTCCTCCCCATCCTCTCCGACCGCTGTTTCCACTGCCACGGCCCCGACCCCGGCCACCGCAAGGCCGACCTGCGCCTCGATGTCGAGCAGGAAGCCAAGCGCGACCGCGAGGGGATCCGCATCATCGCCCCCGGCGACCTCGGGGCGAGCGAACTGTGGCAGCGCCTCATCACCAGGGACGAGGAGGAAATCATGCCACCGCCCGATTCCCACCGCACCCCTCTCAGCGAATCCGAACGGGACATCATCCGGCGCTGGATCGACGAGGGGGCGCACTGGGGCAAACACTGGGCCTTTGAGAAACCGGTTCGTCCAACCCTCTCGGATCCCGCACCGCACCCTGTTGACTTTTTCGTCCGCCGACGCCTCCAAAAAGAAGGACTCACCCCGTCCCCTCCCGCCCCGCTCAAGGTCCAGCTCCGCCGCCTCAGTTTCGGTCTCACCGGTCTGCCGCCGACTCCGGAGGAAGTGAGCGCCTTTGCCGCGAGCACCGATCCCGCCGCCTGGGAAAAGCAGGTTGATCGTCTCCTCGCCTCCCCGCATCACGGCGAACGCCTCGCGATGAGGTGGCTCGATGCGGCGCGCTACGCCGACACCGACGGATTCCAGGGCGACGCCGAGCGCACCAACTGGCCCTGGCGCGACTGGGTCGTCGATGCCTTCAACCGCAACCTGCCTTTCGATCAATTCACCATCGAACAGTTCGCGGGCGACCTCCTCCCCGACGCCACCCCCGAGCAGATTCTCGCGACCTGTTTTCACCGCAACCACATGACCAACGGGGAAGGCGGACGCGATCCCGAGGAATCCCGCATCGACTACGTCATCGACCGGGTCAACACCACCGGCACCGTCTGGCTCGGACTCACCCTCGGCTGCACCCAGTGCCACACCCACAAGTTCGATCCGGTCAGTCACGAGGACTACTACCGCCTCTTCGCCTTTTTCAACAGCATCAACGAAGACGGCCGGGCCGGTGGCAAAGCGGTCCCTTATCTCGACTATCCGTCTCCGCACGCGGCGCGCGCCACCGCCGAAATGAGCGCTCACGTCGCCTCGCTCGAACCCGTCGAGGCGTCCGCCCGCGCCGCGGCGGAAAAGCGATTCGACGCCGCGCTCCCGCACACCCTGGCAAATCTCGAACCGGACTACCGGCCATGGCGTCCCGCCCGTCCTCTCTCGGTGGAATCGGTCGAGGGAACCGAATTCCATTGGGAAGAAAACGGCATCGTCCGGACCACCGGACCCAACCCGAATCAGGACGACTATCGCTACACCGTGGCCTCGACCGATCTCCCCCCGCGCCTCACCGGCTGGAAACTCGAGGTCTTTCCCCATCCCGACCACACCGACGGCAAACTGAGCCGAGGCGCGGACGGGGAGTTCATTCTCACCAACGTAAAACTGCTGCTGCGCCGCAAGGGACGCTCCCAGGTCCGCGACATCGAGATGCGGGGTGCCGTGGCCGACTTCGAGCGGGAAGTCAAAGGAACCGGCTACGGCCTCGTCAAGGATACTCTCAACGACGACCCCCGCAACGGGTGGACCACCGAGTCGGGCAACCCGAAGCAGACTCACACCGCCGTCTTTGAACTCGAGGAAGCCCTCCTCCCCGCTCCCGACGAGGAGCTGGTTTTCGTGCTCTGCCATCGCTCCACCGACGGCGACGCCAACATCGGACGCTTCCGCCTTTCCCTCACTTCCGAAGCCGGGGAGACCGTGCGGGGTATCGCCGCCTCTCCCCTCGAAGAAGCGGCAAAAGGAAAAGGCGATGGCCCCCTCGACGGGAAACTGCGACAGCGTCTCCTCGCCCAGTACCTCCTTGACGACCGCGCCTACCAGTCCGCTCTCCGCGAAGTCGGGGAGGCGCGGCGGCAACTCGCCGAAATTAAAAAAGCCGCCGCTCCCGCGAAAGTCATGGTCCTCTCGGAGCTCCCCCGTCCCCGCACCACCCATATTCTCGAGCGGGGCGTCTGGGATGCCAAAGGTGCCGTCGTCGAACCCGGCGTGCTTCCCGCGATCCTGCCCCGACCCGCAGAGCAATCCCGCACCCGCCTCGAACTGGCCCGCTGGCTCGTCGATGCGGAGAATCCCCTCACCGCGCGCGTCACCGTGAATCACCTCTGGCAATTGCTGTTCGGTCAGGGAATCGTCCGCACTCCCGAAGATTTCGGATTGCAGGGAGATCCCCCGACCCATCCCGAACTCCTCGACTGGCTCGCCGTCGAGCTGGTCGAGAGCGGCTGGGACCTGCGCCATATCCTGCGGCTCATCGTCACGAGCGAGACCTATCGCCAGAGCAGCGACAGGACCGCCGCACACCGCGAGCGGGATCCCGCCAACCTCCTCCTCGCCCACGCCCCGCGTTTCCGCCTGCCCGCCTGGATGATACGCGACAACGCCCTGCGGGCCTCCGGTCTGCTCAATCCCGCGCTCGGCGGGCCGCCCGTGAAACCCTGGCAGCCCGAGGGCGTCTGGGAGGAGATTTTCATGGGGCGCTACACCTACCAGCCCAGTGTCGGACCCGCCCAGTACCGGCGCACCCTCTACGCCTACTGGCGTCGTTCCAGCGCGCCGACCTTTCTTTTCGACAGCGCCCAGCGCCGCGTCTGCGAGGTGCGTGCGAACCTGACAAACACGCCTCTCCACGCCCTCACCCTGCTCAACGACACCGGCATGCTCGAAGCCTCCCGCGCCCTCGCCGACGCCGTAGTGGCGCTCCCGGACAGTGACAGTGCCCTCGACCGACTCGCCCTGCTGGTCCTCAGCCGTGAACTGACGCCTCCCGAGAAAGCGATCCTGCATCGCGAGCGAATCCAGTCCCTCGATTACTACGAATCCCATCCCGACGCCGCAGACCGTTTCGCCACGGTCGGCCAGCAA
>CAYLJC010000143.1:0-6921 GCA_964383345.1 uncultured Akkermansia sp.
GTGGCCCCGGCATCGTCGGTGTCGCGACCCGGTTCGACTGGACCCTCCCTCCGGGATTCACCGTCGGCGAAGTGGAATGGCCACCCCCGCAAAAAGTTCTCATGGCCGGGATCACCGCCTACGGATACCACGACCGGCAACTGCTCCTCACCCGGATCACTCCGCCGCAGCAAATCGCGGACGACGAGATCACCCTGGACGCCCGCATCGCCTGGATGGCCTGCTCCGTTTCCTGCAATCCCGGGGTCGATGACTTCTCCCTGACCCTGCCCGTCCACCGCAACGGTGCGGTCGCGGAAAAAGACGTTTCCCTCAGCTCGGAATTCGCGGCGGCGCGGCGATCGGTGCCGCCGAAGGCACCGGCGGATTGGAAGATCGCGGCACACTCCTCCGCTCCCGACCGGATCGAGCTGGAAATCACCCTCCCCGAACTGCCCGCACCCGCCGGGGAGGAGATTTCCTTCTTCTGCTACGACATGCAGGTGGACTCCGACGAACCGCAAAAAAAGGAAGTCCTTGTCGGCGAAAAAGAGACCAAAATCCGTCTCCGTCTCGTTCGCCCCGAATTCGCCCCGCGTTCCCCCGAACGCCTCGCCGGAGTCCTCCACCGCCCCGCAGGATGGCCCGGCCTCGATTCTCCCTACGTCGAGGTTTCGGTCCCCTGGCCGCCCGCCGCCTCCCCATGAGTAAGTTGAACGCTTTGAAAAAAGGGGAACGCTGCGACTCCGGCTGGTGCGAAGCGAGACGCTCCGGCATTCATGGGCGAGGTCTTTTTGCCTCCCGGGACATCCCCGCAGGCACCCCCATCATTGAATACACCGGGGAAAAAATCGACAAAGAAGAATCCAACAAGCGCGGCTGGGCCCAGATCGATCACGCCAAAGCCACCGGCGACGCCTCCGTGTACATCTTCACCCTCGATGACCAATACGACATCGACGGGAACGTCCCCGGCAATGCCGCCCGCCTCATCAATCACAGCTGCGACCCCAACTGCGAGGCCTACATCGAAAACGCTTCCATCTGGATCGCCGCCCTGCGCGACATCGCCCGTGACGAGGAACTCTTCTACAACTACGGTTTTGATCTCGAATCCTACCAGGATCACCCCTGCCACTGCGGCACCAAAAAATGTGTCGGCCACATCGCGGGCGAAGAATACTGGCCCCTCCTGAAACGGAAGCTGCGAAAACTGAGGGAGAAAAAGAAGCAGGGAAAAAAGAAAAAGAAGAAGAAAGGCTGACAGCCCGTTGCCAAACAGGCCGGTCGGTCACGGGATGCGCAGGCTCTGCCCGACGCGGATATTGTCCCCGCTGAGACCGTTGATCCTCTTCAACGCCGACACCGAAGTGTCATATTTGCCGGCGAGGGCGAAGAGCGTATCGCCCGAACTCACCTTGTGATAACTCGGAGCGGCGGGAGCAGGTGCCGGAGCGGGAACTGCCGCCGCTGCGGAAGTGAGAGCGGGCGTGGTCATTTCCAGCCCCGCCGAGGCGAGAACCACTCCCCCGCCCGTGGTGGCGCTCTCTCCCGCGGCACCGGCCAAAGTCGCGACGGTCCCGGCGGAGGTATCCGCCGCCAAGGACGATCCGAGAGATTTTTCCGCCGCCCGTGCCGCCGATGCTTCCGCGTAGGTGGGATAGGATGTCGAAGTGTTGGAGGGAGTGCTGGAAGGCGTGGTCGTGCTCGCCACCGTGCTGCTTTCGACTTGCGGACTTGCCGAACGATCCCGTCCGCCGGTGTTGTTTTTGACCCAGTCCTTGCGATACGCCCCGCTCTCGTCAAAGGGGTAATCGTTGCGCTCCAAGCCGTGTCCGGCGGGGGTTTTCAGCTTCGCCGGGTCGTAGCTCACATCCTTGTAAGAACTCACCGAGGTCTTGCACTGGGTCAGCAGCAGCGGCGCGAGAAGAGCAGCGGCAAGAACAAGAACGGAACGGGAAAAAACAGACGAGACCATGCCAAAAAAGGATTGATTGTAGAAAAAAACGATCCACCGGCAGCAAACGGTAGAAGAATGTAACCGTAAAAATACTCAATTTTTTTAAAAAATAAAGAGATCTTAATAAATTCACCAACAAGATTTTTCCGCCTCGCTCTTCGCTCGGGAGCCGGGACGAGCCATGAAATGCTGATCTCGGTGGCAAATGGAGCAGCGGAGGGAGTGGCGCTTGCTTTGGAGCAGCGGAGGGACAGGCTATTTCGCGCCCCTTGAGGCTGACGCCCGCATCCACCTTCGACCCCAAGGAAGGGCGCTTTGTAAGCGCCCCGCAACCCCCGCCCTCAGGCCCCCAACCCCTCCCTCTCCTCTCCAGCGCGACGGAAAACCGATTCATCATTTGACTGTTCAAATGATTCGGCTTACAAGAGATACCCATGACGCGAACAGAAGCGTATCTCGCCCTCAATCTGCTGCCCCGCATCGGGCCGATCCGGGTGCGGCGTCTTCTGGAGCATTTCGACTCACCGCAGGCCATCCTCGGCGCAAAACGACAACAACTCATCGCCGTAGCGGGGATCGGGGAGGAAATGGCCGGTCAGATCGTCGATTGGGAAAACCTCATCGACCTCGCCGAAGAAAAACGGCGTATCGCCGATCACGGCATCTCCCTCGTCACCATTGACGACGCCCGCTACCCCGCCGCCCTCCGCAGGATTCACGATCCGCCTTTTCTCCTCTATATGAAAGGAACACTCCTGCCCGGCGACGCCGCCGCGATCGGCGTGGTCGGCTCCCGGCGCACCACCCACTACGGGAAAGAGCAGGCCAAAAAACTCAGCTACCAGCTCGCGCGCGCCGGATTTTGTATCATCAGCGGACTCGCCCGCGGCATCGACACCGCCGCCCACGAAGCCGCTCTCGCCGCGAAGGGCCGCACCATCGCGGTCCTCGGCTCGGGCATAGGCAACGTCTATCCGCCCGAAAACCAATCCCTCGCCGACCGCATCGCGGAGAGCGGGGCGGTGCTCTCCGAGTTTCCCGTGCTCTACGTGCCGGACAAACAGTCCTTTCCCCTGCGCAACCGCATCGTCGCGGGTCTCTCGCAGGGGCTTCTCGTTGTCGAAGCTCCCGCCCGGAGCGGCGCCCTCATCACCGCCAACCAGGCCCTCGAACAGGGGCGGGCCGTCTTTGCCGTGCCCGGTCCGATCGACCGGCCGACCTCCGAGGGCTGTCACCGGCTCATCCGGCAGGGCGCCTCCCTCGTCTGCGGGGCGCAGGATGTCATCGACGAACTCGGCATGGAGATTCACTCCCTCGGGCTGGAGTTCGCCGCCGAAGCCCGCCAGGCCAGGCCCTCCGGAGCATCGCCGGACGAACCCGCAAAACCCCGGCGCCGACTCGAACTCAGCGAAATCGAGCATCGCATCCTCGCCGAACTGGAACAGGGCGACGCCACCATCGACAGCCTCGCCGAGGCCACCGGAAGCCTTGCCGGCAAGGTGAGCGCCACCCTTCTACAGTTGGAATTAAAGAGCCTCGTAAAGCAGTTGCCGGGGAAATACTTCACGAAAGCAAGTTGACCTTTCCCGTAAAGCGGGGCACTCCGTGTTTCCGTATTCTCATTTGTTCCCCCCATGTCGAAGTCTCTCATCATCGCAGAAAAGCCGAGCGTCGCCAACGATCTTGCCCGCGTCCTCGGCAAAGATCCGGCCATCGGGAGCTTCGCCAAAAAGGAAGATTTCTACGAAAACGACCGCTACATCATCTCCTCTGCGGTCGGCCACCTCGTCCAGCAGGCCCTCCCGACCACCGCCGAAGGCAAAAACCTGCCGTGGAATTTTGACTGTCTCCCCGTCCTCCCCACCCTCTTCGCCCTCGAACCGAGCGAACAGAAAGGCGGAAAATCGAGGCTCAACGTCCTCAAGCGTTTGATGAAACGCAAGGATGTCACCGAACTCATCAATGCCTGTGACGCCGGACGCGAGGGAGAGCTCATCTTCCGCTACATCGTGCAGTTTGTCGGGATCGACAAACCGGTCCGCCGACTCTGGATGCAGTCCATGACCGACGGGGCGATCCGGGAAGCCTTCGCCCACCTCCGCAGCGACGAGGAGATGCGCCCTCTCGCCGACGCCGCCTACTGCCGCTCCGAATCCGACTGGCTCGTCGGGATCAACTCGACCCGGGCGATGACCGCCTTCAACAGCAAATTCGGCGGCTTCAACAAAACCCCGGTCGGCCGGGTCCAGACCCCCACCCTCGCCCTCCTCGCCGAACGCGAACAGGAAATCGGCGACTTTGTCAGTGAAGACTACTTCGAAGTCCACGGCACCTTCGATGTCTCCGCCGGGAGCTACGCGGGGCGATGGTTCGATCCCGCCTTCAAAAAATCCGAAGACAAACCCCACGCCCGCGCCGAGCGGATCTGGGACAAGACGCTCGCCGACGCCATCGTGGCCCGCTGCGCAGGCAAGACCGCCCGGGTGGAGGAAAAAAAGAAACCCAGCAGCCAGATCGCGCCGCAACTCTACGACCTCACCAGTCTCCAACGCGAAGCCAACGGACGCTTCGGATTCTCCGCCCGCCGCACCCTGCAGCTCGCCCAATCCCTCTACGAACGCCACAAGGCCCTCACCTACCCGCGGACCGATTCCCGATACCTCCCCGACGACTACGTGTCCACCTCCACGGCCACCCTTGAAAAAATCTCACAGGCCTCCGGACGCACCGTCTCCGACATGCCCGGACACGCCGCCAAAGCCCTGCAAAACCGCTGGGTCACCGGAGCCAACAAACGCGTTTTCAACGGGGCCAAAGTGAGCGATCACTTCGCCATCGTTCCCACCGGCGAGATACCCCGGAATCTCGACGAAGCCGAGCAAAAGCTCTACGACATGGTGACCCGTCGTTTCATCGCCGCCTTTTATCCCCAGGCCGAATTCGAGAACACCACCCGCCTTTCCCGCATCGGCGACGACACCTTCAAAACCGAAGGCAAAGTCCTCGTCGCGGCCGGCTGGCTCGCCGTCTACGGGAAAACCGTCGGAGCGCCTCCCGCCGCCCCCGCCAGGAGCGAGGAGGACGACGAAGACGGTAAGCGCGCCAACGGCGACCGCCAGATCGTTCCCGTGGAAGCGGGCGAAACCGCCCGCGCCGAAACCGTCACCGCCCTCGAAAAGGCGACCCGTCCTCCCGCCCGCTACAACGAGAGCACCCTCCTGTCCGCGATGGAGACGGCCGGCAAACGCGTCGATGACGAAGACCTCCGCCACGCCATGTCCGAGCGCGGTCTCGGCACGCCGGCAACCCGCGCCGCCACGATCGAGGGACTCATCAACGACAAATACATCACCCGGGACGGACGCGACCTCTTCGTGACAACCCGCGGCATGCGGCTCATCGAGCAACTCCACAACATGGAGATCGGCATCCTCACCTCGCCCGAAATGACCGGCGAATGGGAATACAAACTCAAACAGATGGAGCAGGGCCGCTTCGACCGCCCCACCTTCATGCGCGAGGTCAAAGCGATGACCGGAAACGTCGTCGAGACCGCCCGCGACTACGCCCGCACCGCCGTCGAGCGCGAGTGGCCCGAATTTCCCGTCCCTTGCCCCGTCTGCGGAGCGCCCACGCTCGGCCAGGACGACGGACGCTACAAATGTCTCCAGCCCGATTGCAAATTCTCCCTTGCCAAAGTCGTCGCGAGCCGCCCCTTCTCCACCGAGGAGGCCAAGACCCTTCTCACCACCAAACACGTCGGTCCGCTGACCGGATTTGTGAACCGCTTCCGAATGCCCTTCGATGCCGCCATCGAATTGCAGGAGGACAAAAAAACCGGTTTCAAAGCCGCCTTTGTTTTTGAAAAAACTCCCGAAGAAGAACTGGAGGCCGAGGCGATCCGTCCCGGCAACGAACTTTGTCCCTGCCCCGCCTGCGAGGGCGGCATGATCTACGAGACTCCCGGCAGCTACATCTGCAACAACCGGGTTTCCGGGGCCGGCTGCAAAGCCCGGCTCTCCCGCGAAATGTGCAAATACGAGATTCCCCGCGAGCAGGCCATCAAGTACTTCACCGCAGGCAGGACCGATCTCATCGACAAGTGGATCAGCAAAAAAGGCCGTCCCTTCCAGGCCGCCCTCGTCTGCAACGTCAAAGGCAAACGCATGCTCGGCTGGGAATTTCCGCCCCGCGAACCGGCCAAGAAAAAAGTAGCCACCGGAGACGCCCCCGCGAAGAAAGCTCCGGCGAAGAAGAGCGCCGCCAAGAAAGCGCCCGCCAAGAAAGCCGCGAAAAAGGATTAACCTGGCATTCGGTTAAGGTGCAGTGGACCACCGCCGAAACGGGCCTGGAGGTCCGTTCTACGGACATTGCGATGGCGGTTCATCCTTCTGCGCGCGGAACCACGGTTCCGATGCCTGACAAACCGCTTAAACGAGTGCCATTGCCCCTAGCCCGCATTTCCTTGGGCTGGCGCAGGCCAAGCATCTGGATGGACGAAAATTTTCCCAGCAGATCCTGCAGCGTCAGACCCGTGGCTCGGTTCCGAAGTCTTTGCTCGGTTCCGAAGTCTTTACTCCAAGGGCAACCCGTTGGTATTCAACACAATATTCAGCATTGAAAAAATAATTTCACTTTTCGCTTGTCATTTCCATTGAGAATTTGGCAGACTCCTCACCCATGAGATGTGCGCCACAGGCTTTCCCCCTTCGTGCGAGCACTGTTCTCTGTTCTCTGTTCTCCGCCTGCCGCCAGTTCCGCTCTGATAGCGAAGACCGCGTCAAGCCCGTCTTTTTCGGATGTTGGACTCGCCGACACAGGAGTCGGGTTTTCCACTTTTTGCCTGTATCGCCGCGAATGCGATGATCGAATGACCTTTTGTTGATTCACCTTTTACTGATTCCAGCGATGCCGAGTTCGTCCAGTTCGAGTTCGTCCAGTTCGAGTTCGTCCAGTTCGAGTTCGTCCAGTTCGAGTTCGTC
>CAYLJC010000144.1:0-6913 GCA_964383345.1 uncultured Akkermansia sp.
CCCTCAGCCTCTCCGACTCGGCCGGTCTCGTCGTCATCGAACCCGACGACATGGCGCAGATCAACCCGCAAAACCTCAACCACTCCGCCGAGGAACTGATCCACTGGATCCTCTACACCGCGATCACCAGCCGCGCCTCCGACCTCCATCTCGAAAAATACTACAACGTGGCCCGGTTCCGCGCCCGCATCGACGGCAAGCTGCGGGTCATCTACACCGCGCCCGAGGAGATGATGCAGCGCTTCGTCGCCATCCTCAAAAACTACTCCAACATGAACCAGTCGAGGCAAGAGGCCCTCGACGGTCGCTTCGCCCTCTCCATCGGACGCCGCCGTATCGACGTCCGCGTCGCCGCCGTGCCCTGCCGCAATGAAATGCAAAAAATCATCATGCGCTTCCTCGACAAGCAGGATGGCATGAAGGAGCTCTCCCAGCTCCACTTCTCCAAACGCCAGAGCGACATCGTCAAGCGGGTCATGAGCCGGGACCAGGGGCTCATCCTCATCACCGGTCCGACCGGTTCGGGAAAAACGACCACCCTTTACGCGCTCATCAACAGCGTCAACGACGAGGCCGTCAACATCCACACCATCGAAGATCCCATCGAATACGAGATCGAAGGCATCAACCAAACCCAGACCGATCCCACCCACGGACTCACCTTCGCCACGGGATTGCGCGCCCTCCTCCGGTCCGATCCCGACGTCATCCTCATCGGAGAGTGCCGGGACAAAGAGACCGCCAGCTCCGCGATCAACGCCGCCCAGACCGGTCACCTCGTCCTCACCACCCTGCACGCCAACGACTCCCTGCGTGCCGTCTCCCGCCTGCTCTCCATGGGCGTCGAACCACACCTCGTCAGCGATTCCCTCGCCATGTCCCAGGCCCAGCGCCTCGTCCGCCGCCTCTGCAACTACTGCAAACGCCCCTTCATCGCCACCCCCCGCATCCGCGACCTTTTCGCCCGCCAGGGCATGCCCCTGGAAAAGGAAAACACCACCATCTTCATCGCCAGCGGTTGCTCCGAATGCTCCGGGACCGGCTACACCGGACGCGTCGCCCTCATGGAAATGACCGAGATCAACACCGAACTCTCCGATCTCATCGAACGTCAGGCCACCCAGACCGAGCTGCGCCGCGCCGCCACCCGGACCGGTTTCCAAACCCTCTACCAGGAAGGACTCATCCACGTCCTCGCCGGCAACACCACCCTCGACGAAATCCAAAAAGTCAGCTACACCGCCTACTAACTTCTTCCCCTTTTATCCATGAACGCCATCGTCACCGACCCCGCTTCCGCTACCACTTCCGCCGAGTCCCCCGTCCAACCCCGCATCCTCGTCGTCGATGACGAACAGGCCATGCAATTACTCGCCTCCGCCATCATCAAAAAACTCGGCTACCATCCCGCCGCCGCATCCAGCGGAGAAGAAGCCGTCGAAATGTACCGCCAAGCCGACAAGGAAGGCCACGGCTACGAAATCGTGGTGATGGACCTCGCCCTCCCCGGCGGGATCTCCGGACTCGAAGCCACCCTCGCCATCAAACAAATCGACGGCAACGCCAAGGTCATCGTCAGCAGCGGCTACCTCGAACAGAACGCCCGCAACGCCGCCCTCGAACACGGCTTCTCCGGCATCCTGCCCAAACCCTACACGGCCGAGCGCCTCGCATCGGAACTGCGCTGGGTCATGAAACAGGCCTGACAGCCTGTTGAGCCCTCCGGCGGCGGCGGATTCACTCCTCCGAGCGGGCCGCCAGCGCCTTGATCAACGCATCCGCCGCCTCCACCGCGTACTTGGCCTTGTCCTGCAGCGTGCAATTCACACTGAGCCGCGAGACCACCCCCTCGAAAAGATGCACCGCGAAATACTCCCGCTTGGTCAAGCCCGTGTCCTCGCGGCTCAAAAGACCCGGGACATCACCGGATGCGGAAATCGGAGAGGGAAAAGCACTGTCGTCACCTGATATAGCCATACTTTCCCAAGGTGCCATGGTTTCCGGTCCATGACAATCCCGGAACGGCGGGGTGTTGGGGAAGGGCGCGTCCGGCAACCGGAAAACGCGAGTCCCGCCTTGGTTTGGAGATTGGAACATCGGAAGGTTGTTGTATACGTTTCTCCAGCACTTATCCATCACGCCTCATCGACCCGCTCCCTCACCCGCCGACTTCTCCGTCCCGCCACTTCACGGGCTGGGAGATTCCCGTCCTCACCGCCACGGTGGCCTTTCTCGCCCACCACTGGGACGGGCGTGGATCGCTCGACCTCTCCAACCACCTCGTTCTCGTCCCCACCCGCCACGCCGGACGCCGTCTCCGCGAGGCCCTGGCGATGCACGCGGCGACCTTCGACTCGGCCGTGCTCCCTCCCCTCGTCGTCACCCCCGATTACCTCTGTGCTCCCGCCCGCCTCGGCGAAAGCGGGATGCCGGTGGCTTCGCCGTGGGCGATCCAACTGATCTGGGCGGGACTCCTTCTCGACCTTCCCCTCGGCGACTACCGGCGCGTCTTTCCGGTCGATCCGGTGGAGCGGCGGCTCAAGTGGGCCAGCGACAACGCCGCGGAACTCCTCCGGGTGCGCCGTCTCCTCATCGAGTCGGACCTCGACTTTCCGGAGGCGGCGGAAATCCTGACAAGCCGGGACATGGAGCCCGGTCGCTGGACCGAACTCGCGGACATCGAAACCCGCGCCCTCGCTCTCACGGAAAAATGCGGCCTCCGCGACCCTGGCCGGGCCTCCCGCGAAGCCGCTTCCGTCGGAGCGCTTCCCGAGGGCATCCGCCATCTCGTCGTCGCCGCCGTGGCCGACCTGAAACCTCTCGCCCGGCGCGCCCTCCTCCGCCACGCCGGGACCGTTCCCACGACCATCCTCGTGTCCGCTCCGGAGTCCGAATCCTCTCTTTTCGACGACTGCGGAATCCCCCTCCCCGAGGCGTGGCTGACGAGGGAAATTCCTCTTCCCCATCCCCATCGATCCATTCACCAGTGCGCCAATCCCGCCGCCCAGGCCGATCTCTGCCGCGATCTCGTGACACCTCTGGACAAGCCCGCCGCCCTCGTCGCCATCGGCATTCCCGATCCCGAGGTCGCTCCCACTCTGGAACAGCGCCTCCGCGACGCGGGGATCGGTAGCTATGATCCGGCCGGAAAACCCATTTCCAAAGAGGGCATCTACTACCTGCTCAAGCTCACCCGGCAACTCCTCTCGACGGATCGCTACGACGCCTTCGCCCTTCTCCTGCGCTGTCCCGGCTACCTCGCCGCCGCGCTCCAATCGGTCAAAAACGGGCCGACACCCTCCGTCGCCCGCCTGCTCCGGCACTTCGACGACCTGGCCGCCGAGACCCTGCCCGGTCGGCTCGGGGAGGCGCTCGCGGGCGCCCGCAAACGAAGCCACAAAGTTCCCGCCCTCGCCGAAGTCATCGCCTGGACACAGTCCTGGACCGCCCGCTTTGAAAAGGAAGACTTCACCACCGTGCTCAGCGCCTATCTCTCCACCATTTTTGAAGACACCCACTTCGCCCCGCACGATCCCGTCGCAGCGGTTTTCAGCGAAGTCGCCGACGCGATCCACACCCTCGACGCCGACATCACCTCCGCCGCGGCCGCCTTCCCGCCCCCCGCATCCGCCGGGGACCATCTCGAACTTCTCCTCAGTCTGCTCTCGGATCGCCGGGTCCAACCGGATCGCGGAGCCGGCGACATCGACCTGCAGGGCTGGCTCGAACTGCTCTGGGAAGACGCCCCCCACCTCATCGTCACGGGAATGAACGACCACGCCGTGCCCGAGGCCATCATCGGACACGCCTTCCTCCCCGACTCGGCCCGGCGCGCGCTCGGCATCCAGAACAACGACGATCGCTTCGCCCGCGACGCCTACCTTTTCACCACTCTCATCGAGACGAGACGGCTCTCCGGCGGACGACTCGATCTGCTCTTCGGACGCCAGGGCACCAGCGGCGACCCGCTGCGCCCCTCGCGTCTGTTGTTTCAATGTGGGGATTCCGATCTCGCCGAACGCACCCTCCACCTCTTCCGCGAAAACGAGATCGAGGCGGCACCCCTGCCCCGTTCCCTCGCCTGGAAACTGAAACCCGTCCCGCTTCCCGACGATCACAAAATCTACCAACGCATCAGCGTGACCGGCTTCAAACAATACCTCACCTGTCCCTTCCGCTATTACCTCCGCTTCGGACTCGGCATGGAAAAGGTCGAGCCCGGCAAAAACGAACTCGACTCGCGCGATTTCGGCAATCTCATCCACCACACACTCGAAACTTTTGGCCGCGACGAGGTGATGTCCCGCTCCACCGACAGCAACGCGATCACCGAATTCTTTTACCGGGAAATCGACCGCTGGCTCGAAAATAGCTTCGGCCCCCGCCTCACCACTCCCCTCGTCATCCAGCGCGAGACCGCCCGCCAGCGACTCGCCCACTGGGCGCGAATCGAAGCCTCCGAACGTGCCGCCGGATGGGAAATCCTCGAAGTCGAGACGACTTTCGGGAAGGAGGGCGAAGAAGACGAAACCTCCACGCTGCCCGCTTTCCGGATCGACAATATGCCCGTGACCGGTCGCATCGACCGCATCGACCGCCATCCGCAGGAGGGGCTCCGGCTCCTCGATTTCAAAACCATCTCACCGGTGGACGCCGGACGCATCAAGACGGTGGACCGCTATCACCGGGTCGGGGTGAAACGCAGCGAGGATGCCGAATCCTTTCCCGAATGGTCGCTTTGTCAGGATGAAAAAGGGGCCGCGCTCCGCTGGATCGACCTCCAGATTCCCCTCTACTGTCTCGCCATGGCGGCCCGCTTTCCCGGTGAAACTCTTTCCGCCGGGTACGCGACGCTCGGCAAAACCGAAGACGAGGTCCGCATCGATCTCTGGCACGATCTCGACGAAGCCACCATCGCCTCCGCACGGAGCTGCGCCGGTGGTGTCATCGCCGCGATCCGATCATCCGTTTTCTGGCCGCCCAACGAACAGATGCCCGACTGGGACGATTTCCGCGAAATGCTCTCCCCCACCGCCGCGGAGGCCGTCGAGACAACAGGGTGGAACGGCGGAGCCGACAGGGTATGATTGTTGCAAGAGGCGGTCAGGCGATCCAGTCGTGGATCACCTTGCCACCGACGTCGGTGAGGCGGAAATCCCTCCCCTGGAAGCGGTAATTCAGCTTCAAATGATCGAGCCCGAACTGGTGCAGAATGGTGGCGTGGAGGTCGTTGATGTGCACCGGATTCTCGGTGGAAAACCAGCCGATCTCATCGGTGGCCCCGTAGATATGCCCTCCTTTGAATCCGCCCCCGGCCATCAGCATGGTGAAGGCGTTGGGATGATGATCACGTCCGGTGTTGGAATTGCGCCCCGGCCGGTTCTCGCCCAGGGGAGTGCGCCCGAACTCGGAACCCCAGACCACGAGGGTGGAATCGAGGAGGCCGCGCTGTTTGAGATCCTGGATGAGCGCGGCGATGGGCTGATCGACCGCCCCGGCGTTGTAGGTGAGATTTTTGTCCAGTTCGGAATGCTGGTCCCAGCTCGCGTGGATGATGTTGATGAAACGCACCCCGCGCTCGACCATGCGACGGGCGAGGAGGCAGTTGCGGGCGAAGGTGTCGTAAGTGCGCAGGCCCGGAAGAGTGCCCCGGAAACCACTGCCGGGCGGCTCGGGCCGGTCCACTCCGTAGCTCTCCAGGGTGGCTTTCGATTCTCCTGACAAATCCACCAATTCGGGGGCCGCGCTCTGCATGCGGTTGGCCAGTTCGTAGCTGGCGATGCGGCTCGCGATCTCGGGATCGTGGACTTCCTGATACCGCGCCTCGTTGAGATCGCGGAGAGCGTCCAGCCCGGCCCGCTGCATCTCGGGGGAAAGCCCTTCCGGATTCGCCAGATTCAGGACCGGTTCGCCCTGGTTGCGGAAGGGAACGCCCGCGTATTTGGTGGAGAGAAATCCCGAGGTCCACAGAGTCGATCCGCCCGAACCGCCCCGCCCGGCGTTGAGAACGACGTAGCCGGGGAGATTTTGCGAAGCGGAGCCGAGGCCGTAGGTGATCCACGATCCCATCGACGGCATCCCGAAGCGCGAGACCCCGCACTGCATCAGCAGTTGCCCCGGATGGTGATTGAACTCCTCGCTGTGGAGGGAACGGATCATGAGCTGGTCATCGGCGCAGTTCCCGAGATGGGGAAGCAAATCGGAAAACTCCATCCCGCATTGACCGTGTTTTTTCCATCGGCGCGGCGACCCCATCAGGGTGGCGGTGTCCGGCTGGATAAAGGCAAACCGGGCCTTGTCGAGTATGGATTGGGGCAGTTTCTCGCCGTGGAGTTCGTTGAGCTTCGGCTTGGGCGTGAAGAGATCGAGCTGCGAGGGCGCCCCCTCCATGAAGATAAAAATACAGGCTTTGGCCTTGGCTTCGCTGTGCCCCATCGCCTCCGCGTAGGCTCCCGGATCGCTGGCCGAAGCGGCGCTGAGCACACCCTCGTCCGCGAGCAGGGAACCGAGCGCGATGCCGCCGAGACCACTCGCCGAGGTGGTGAGGAATTCGCGTCGGGTGCGGTGAAGGCGGGTGCGGTGGTCGGTCATGTCGGGTGAGGGTTGTTATCCCCGGGTCAGGAATTCGTCGAGGTTCAGGAGAACCCGCACCGTCGCGGTCCAGGCGGCGGCTTCGTCGGGAGAGAGTGTCGCGGGCAGGTTTTTCCCGGCCAGTTCCGCCGCCTCGGGGGTTCGCTCGCGGTACCAGGCGCGGGAACGTTCCAGCAGGCGCAAGAGCCTCTCTCGCTCGGACGGAACCGGATCCCGGGACAGACAGAGACGGAAAGCATGTCTGATCCGCGCCTCGTCATCGCCTCCCGCTTTTTCGGTGAGGACCCGGCGGGCGAGGGCTTGCGCGGCCTCGACAAAACTC
>CAYLJC010000145.1:0-6907 GCA_964383345.1 uncultured Akkermansia sp.
CGGTGGGCGCGTAATGGAGATACCCGTTGGTGTAGCCCGAAACGAAGGTGAGCGGATGGGGGGATTTTTCCCGAACCCCGAACCCCACCTCCACCGTCAACTCGGCGGGAAACGTCACCAGGCGGAACTCCCCCACCCGCAGGCTGACGACTTCCGCCTCCACCGTTTTCCCGAGCTTGAGAGTATCGGCCTGGTGCCGTTCGAGCAGGGCGAGATTGATCTGCCGCCGGGTCAGGTCCTCCATCACCCGGATGTTGCGCAGGTAGGCCTCCATCGCGGCCTCGTTGTTGGCGTCGAGCGTTTTCCAATCCTCTTTCTTCAACAACTCGTCCTGCAGATAGCGATGCGAAGCCTCCGAGGGGAAGTCGCTGTTGACGTGGTACTTCACATAGAGCGGGAGAAAGGTCTCGAAGTTCAGCTTCGTCCCCTTGAGCGAATCCACCAGCGTGTCGATCTCCGCTTCCATCTCCGCGATGCGGGGACCGTGGTCGGCCCGTGGCAACGTCAGGATTTCCCGACGGATCGCAAGAGGTGCCTCCGCGCTCGTCTCGATGTTTCGCAATCCGGCAAGGGCGCTGAGACCGAGGCGATTGCCGTGCATCTCCCCGTCGCGCGGGAGAGTGACGGATTTGTAGAGGATGGGATTGATGTCGCCCCCGCATCCCTGCAAAAACAGCGCGGTGGCGCTGCCGTCCCCGAGATTGGCCTCGATCACCCGGGAGGCGAATCCGGTGAGGTCGGCGGTGTTTCCGCCGCTCGGCACCCCTTGAATGGGATGGCAGGCGAATTGGTACACCGCCGCGAGCGGTTGGCCGGTGTCGAGACGATCGATCCGCAGCAAGCCGATCCGGGGATCGATCGGCCCGACCGCGGCGACCTCGTCGTCCGGCGGCAGGGCGTAGGCATGACGCACGTCGATCACCGCGCCGCTCTTCATTGTGAGACGGCGGTTTTCCATGATGCCGTCCTCGTGTCCCACCCCCGCCCCGATCCGGACCGGGACGCGATTTTCCCAAGCCGCTTTGACCGCCTCCACGGTTCGCGCCACGATGTCTTCGGCGACGAGAGCGTGGCAGTGGCTCGCGTTGACGAGAACGGACTCCGGCGCGATGCCGAAGGATTCGGAGAGAGCCGTCCGCACTTCGGCGAGGTAGGGATCCCGGATCGAGCCGATCCCGGCCACCGCCACCGCATCGACGGTGATGAGAACCGCCTCCGTCTCGCCGCGGGACAGCGCCAGCGCCTTGACCAGGGGCGGATTTTCTCCTGCATCGGTTCCCGGACGGGTGATATCGACCCGGCCCACCCCGGCGAGGAGTTCCTCCGCCCCGGCGGGGAAAAGGGAAAAAACCGACGCGGCGGAGAACAGGATCCAAAAAGCAAAAACGCGCGCTCTCATGCCGTCGAGTATTCCCGATCCCGGCACCTCTGTCGATGCCCGCTCCCACCCTGTCCGCGCCATGCGGAGGGAAGCGCACAACGGAGAAGGCATGGGCGGGATGAAACGGCGGCAGGGAGGAACCGGAGGATCGTTATCGGGAACTCGTGTCCGACTCGCTCGCGGTATTCCACACCCAGAGCTTTTTCTTATTCTCTTCCGTTCCCGACGCATCGGTCTTTTTGGACCGAGCCGCTTTGTCGGAGTCTTTGGACTTGGGAGAGGACTTCTCTGACTTCGCCGTCCTGGCGGTGGTTTTGGCGACGGGGTTTTCCGCCTTCGCTACCTTTTCCGGCTTGTCGGACGAGGGCTGCACACCCAAGCGGATCTTGCGGCTCCAGGTCCGCATGGCTCCTTCGGTCTGGCCCCATTTTTCGATTCCTCCCGGCTGGAACTTGCTCCCCTTGTGCTGGTCGATGATCGCATAGAGCTGACGACGCGAACGGGAGTCGAGCACTTCGGCCTCCATCGAGGTGCTGCCCGCTCCGGGGGTTTTGCCGGTGGCGAGAGTCATCCCGGTGGTCAGCACTCCGGCGTAGGGAAGGTAGTTGAAAACAAAAACCCCCGGATTGCTCGGCTGCAAATCGGTGAGTGCGGCGCGGACGAGGAGGGTGTTGCGACCGCGGCGATTGGTGATCTGGTAGTGGTTACCGAACTCTTTTTCCAGCGTTTCCTCGAACGCTTCCGCGAGGCGCTCTCCTTCCTCGCGCGTCGCCGTTTTCTGTTTCTCGGGCAGGTTTTTCGCCGGGATGACTTTCACGTCTTCGATCATCACCTTGGTGTATTTTTTCAGCACGGTCGGATCGCTCTTTTTCACGAGTGCCTTGTTGATCACCGAGCTGGTGTCCTCGGACATCCCCCGGTACGAACTGATGTAATGTCGCTTCACCCCCGGTTCCGTGGTTTCACAACCGATGAGAAAAAGAACCGGGCACAGCAAAAACACGTATCGAATGATCATGATGCTTTAGATATGCGAAATACCTCCCCCCTGCCAAGCCTTTTTTTCGTTTCGGAAAATCTTTTTCGCGGCGGGTGCGGTCACTCCTGATCGTGCCAGCGGAAGACATGGTGCTTCACCCAATGAAAGAGGGAACCGAAAAGCAGGTAGACCGCCCCGATCACGAAGGCCGCTTTGTCCCCGGTCGCGGAGTCGATCATCATGCCGACAACTCCGCCGCCGAAAAAGGAGACAAAGAGCAGAAAGTGCAGACCGATTTTCCATTTGTCGACGAGGTTGCCCGCGATTTTCATCCCCAGGCTCTGGCCGAGATCGGTGATGATCCCGGTGACGTGGGTGGTCCGCAGAATGATGCCGCGGTAGCGGGTCGCGAGTCCGTTCTGGAATCCCGAGGCGAAGGCGGCGAATGACAAGGCGGCCATCGCGGAATCCCTCTCCAGCATGGCCGCGAGGAGAAACAAGCCTCCGATCGCCATGAGCGACCGACCGTAGGGCCGCTCCAGGTCGAAGCGCGGATGATGGATCGTCGCGCCGGCGGTCGCCGCGCCGGCGAGGAAAAAGAGCAAAATGAGGGTCAGCGTGATCGCCTCGTAATAGTCCTTCTGCGAATGATCGAACTCGATGAGGATGCGGAAGGTATCCCCGGTGAGGTTGCCGACCGAGAAAGTGAAGAGCCTTACGAAATGCACGTTGACCGCCCCGGAGAGGAGACAGAGAAAGCAGGCTGCGGCACCGATGAGATACTCTTTTCTGATCTTCAAGGCAGCGGGTGCGGCGGTTCCAACGGATGCGGCGGCGGGGTGAACGATCCCTCACGACGGGTCCAAGGTATCACAGAGCCGCTTCCGTCGCACCCAAAAAGGGCGGACCGGAGAACGCGCATGCGCCGGGATGCTCCCGCGGTTCCCGGAGGATTTTCTTTCTCTGGAAACTTGCGGCGCTTTTCTTTTTCTCCACCGTATCGGAGGAGCGGACTCTTTCTCCCCCGGGGGCTTTTTCCCTTGTGAATTTCAGGTGAGAACCGCCTTTTCTCTGCTAACCTGACGCAACCCCGCTTTTTCCATTCCGATGCCCCGTTTTCCCATCAAGATGCCACAACTCGGCGAGTCGATCGCGGAGGCGACGATACGTGAGATCCTCATTGCGCCCGGTGACGAGGTCAAAGCCGATCAGAACATTTTCGAGGTCGAGACCGACAAGGCCATGATGGAGGTGACGACGCCGTGCAGCGGGACCATTTCCGAAATCACCGCTCTCGTGGGGACGAGCTATCCGGTCGGGTCGCAAATCGCCTCGATCGAGGCGAGCGAGGAGGAAGCCACCAAGGCGGGTCTCATCAAGCCCGGTGCCGGCGACGAGAGCGCCGCGCCGGACGCCTCCGATGCCGCCGACGCGAAGGAGGACAATCTTCACTTCGCGGTCACGCAGGAAGAGGTCATCGATCACAGCCAACCGGCTCAGGTGAAACCCACCATCGAGGGCGGCCTGCCGGTGCCGGTGCGCTCCAGCGTCTACCTCAGTCCCCGTCTCCGCGCCCGCATGGACGAACTCGGGCTCAACTCCGCCGACCTCGCCGGTCTCCCCGGCAGCGGTGCGGGGGGGCGCGTCACGGTGGAGGATTTCGAAAAATTCATCCACGAGCTGGAGGAGAACCGCATGACCGATGCCTCGCCCATGCGCATCGCCGTGGCCGACTCGATGCGCCGCAGTTGGACGCGTCCGCTCGCCAGCGTCACCGTGCCCATCATCATGGACGCGGTTCTCGCCCATCGCAAAAGCCTCGCCGCCAAGCCGGGAGTGACGCTCTACGCAATGCGCGCCCTGGCCATCGCCATTTCCGAAAACACGGCCGTGGCCGGACGCCTCATCGGGACGCGCATCGTACATCCCAACGCCATCGACATCGGTTTTGCGGTTGAAGCCGACGACGGGGTCCTCGTCCCGGTGATCCGCAACGTGGATGAGAAGCGACTCGCCGAGATGCAGCAGCCCTACGAGGATCTCGTCAACCGCGCCCGCGAGCGCCGCATTCCCAAGTCGGCCATCGGCGCGGGGATCGCCACCATCACCAATGTGGGGCCCTTCGGGATCACCGCCGCGAGTCCCATTCCCCTGCCCGAGCAGAACCTCGTCCTCGGGCTCATGGCCGGACGCAAGGCACCGGTCTGGGATGAGGAGAAGGGCGAATTCGTGCCCCGGATGGAGTCGAAATTCATCCTCAGCTTCGACCACCGCATCCTCGACGGAGGAGCGGCCGGGCGGCTTCTGCAGCGGATCGGCGAGCTGCTCCGAGAGCCGGAGAAGCTGTAGCCGGTCGCGAAAGGTCGGAGGCCGGAGGGTGTGAACCCGCGCGGCGCTCCTCTATCTTGGCGCGGGCGGTTCGAGTTCGCCGAGGATGTATTTTTTCCACAACGCAGCCACTTTCGCGTTGGGAAGAAAGGTCTCGCCGGGACCCAGTTCGGCCGCCGGATCGGTTATCTTGACAACTTCACCGGTCTCGATGGTGCCGACGGAGCCCTTGGACCGATCCAGCTCGACCGGTTCGGGGATCTCAGGCTCCGGAGGCGATTCCGCTTTTGTTTCCTCCGCGCTTTCCCCCTCCGCCGGTTTTCCCTCCGCGTCGGGCGCATCCGGCTTCGATTCCGGTGCGGGTGCCGGGGCGGCGCCTTCCTCGGGCATGCGTGTCGGGATGACTTCCAGGAGATATTGTTTCGCCATGTATTCGACCAACTGGTTCTGATCGTCGCGTCCCCGGAGTTCCCGTCCGTCGGTCCAATTGGGCTTCATCGCGGCGTATTTCGCGAGAATGGGCGCGGCGCTGTTCTCCGAGCGCCACCGCTCCGCGTTGTTGCAGTATTCACCCCAAACAAAGAGCATCGGCACTTTCACCGAGGCCTCGGTGGGTTCGGCGTCGTAAAAGGCCCCCTTGCTCACGGTGGCGGCGAGGACGCGCTCGGGATGGGACTGCACGAAATTGTAGACGAAGGCCGCGCCGGTGCGCCCCGCTCCGTAAAGGGCGATGGGAAGATCGGCGAAGGCGGGTTCCTGGATCCTCGTGGCGAAATTTTCCAGGGCGGTGAGCAGGGTTTTGCCGCTGCCTTTGTGGGCGAGGGCGAAACTTTCGAGCTTCCCGGCATCGCTCCGGCCACTCCCGAGACTGTAGGAAAGCAAGGCGAGATCGTGTTTGTTCTGAAAATCGCTCCAGACTCCGTTTCCTTTTTCGTGTCCCATCACATAACGGAACGCGTCGCCGAAGTCATCGAGCGAGATCACGAGTATCCCGCGCGGTTTGGCCGCCGGCATCTGTAGCATGAACTCGACCGCCCCGACTTTGGTGTCCATCCAGCCCAGGTACTTCTCCGGCGGAGGTTTCGGTGCCGCCGGTTCGGCGGGTTCCGCCGCCATGGTCTCGTCCAGATTCAGCTCTATCGTCTCGCCTTCCTTCGTCCGCAGATAGGCGTCGTAGAGGACTTTCTGATCGGCTTCGAGTGCGGCAAGGTCGAGTTTTGCCCAGGGGATGCCGAGGATGGGCCCGTCGGGAACCATCTGGGCGGTGATCCCTTTCGGTGTGGCCGATCGGATGGCATGAAACTCGACCGCACGTCCGTTGGAGCCTGTGAGGGTGATCGCGGATGCGGTGCCGGGAGACAGCAGGGAGGCAAACAGAAAACACGCGAAAATTCTGGGGACGGACACTTTCATGGGAAGTCGGGGGTGGAAACGCCGCAGCGGGACGTCCCTTTCTTTTTACAAACTCCCCCGCACCACGACAAGTGAAAAGCGTCCGCGCTCCCGGTTTCCGCGGAACGAATCACGTCGTGGGCATCGCCGGACTCGGCGGGGGCTCAGCCGTATTGCTCCTGCATTTCCTTCAACTGGCGGCGGATCGCCAGCTTGCGGGCGGAGCTCATGCGATCGATGAAGAGTTTCCCGAAGAGATGATCGACTTCGTGCTGGATCGCTCTCGCGAAGAGCCCGTCGGTCTCGATGACGAGGGTTTCGCCGTCGAGCGTCTCGACGGTGGCCCGCACTTCATAGGGACGGGTGATTTCGCCGCGAAGATCGGGAAAGGAAAGGCAGCCCTCGGTGTCGCTGTCCTTGTCTCCGAGCGTCTCGACGACGGGATTGAGAAAAACGAGCGGACAGAGTTCCGTGAGCGCGGTGTCCTTCCCGTTGACCCGCAGGTAGGAAACGCACTCTTCGTCGTGCGAAACATCGATGACGGCGAGCTGGAGGGAAACACCGACCTGCGGCGCGGCGAGACCGACCCCGTGGGCGTCGTACATGGTCTCAATCATATCCGCGGCGAGTTCGCGGATCTCGGGCGTGACCTCGTCGACGCGGGCACCGGACTGGCGAAGGACCGGATCGGGGTAGAATACAATATCTCGAATCATGATGCAGCGCGGACTTTCGCACAAATTCCACCGAATTTCGCGCGATTCCTGCGGATTCTTATTCGTCGAGCAAAATGCGCAGGGGCAGGTCGCCGATCTCGAGCCCCGCCC
>CAYLJC010000146.1:0-6891 GCA_964383345.1 uncultured Akkermansia sp.
TCGGAAGAGCCCGGTTATCTCCGGGTCCTCGCCGTCTACGAGATCGACTTCGTTCCCGTGTCGAATCCCACCGGCACCTATGCCAGCGCCCGTCGTTACAAAAACGGCACCCTCACACACTACTACGATGTCTTTTACGAAAGCGGTTCCGGGGCGCTCCCGGTGCCTTCTTTTGTGGCCTTCGAGACCTCCTCGCGCGGGGCCGTCGCGGAAGGCACCGCGACGGATCGATTTAAAATCGCCGACTGGTCGCCCTTCTATTTCATCTGGCTCCCCGATCCCGCGATCAATCCTCACAAGATCCCGAACGCGCCACCCGTAGCGGCCGCTTCCAGTCCTCGCTCCGCCTACGAACACCTCGGTCCCCGCAGTTCCCTCAGCCTCGTCGCGCCGATCTTTCCCAATCTCTGAACGAAGGCCGCCCCCATGAAACTCCCCGGCATCCTCTCGCGAACCACCCGGCACGAACGGGGCAGCGTCCTCGTGATCTGCATGGTCCTCGCGGCCCTCGGGACTCTCGGCATCGCGGCCTGGTTCTCCCTGCTCGACGCCCGCAGTCATCAGGCCGAGGCCGGTTTCGAGGCCCTGGAGCGCCGCGTCGCCGCGCGAAACAGCCGGGCCCTGGCCTTCCGTGCGATCTACGCCTCCGTGCTTCCCGCCGACGCCGGTGTCGACAGCGACACCGTCTACGAACTCCCCGACGGAAAGGGGCGCGCCACGCTCCGGACGAATCCCGCCGTGGTCCTGCGCAACGACACCGCCGGACCGCACTCGCAAAACGGCGTGACCCCGCTCCACAGCGCCTCCACTTCTCTCGGCGTCGACCTCTGGAACGGCACCGCAGAGATCCGCCGGGACTTCCGGCTTCGCAACCAGCATCCCGCGCTCGGCGGCGACCTGCTCACCCTGCACGCCCCCGTCGCGCCCGCCGACAGCGCCCCGCTCGTCTCGGGCACTCTCCGGGTGAAAGGACGCGCGGTGTTTTACGACGCCGTGGTGCGCGACCTCAACAGCGGACTCCGCGCCGACGAATACCTCCTCCCCGATGACATCGCCGGCACCACGACCCTCAGCAATGTCGCGGGTGCCGCGGTGCTGCCCCTCAGCATCCCCCACTACCGGCGCACCACCGGAACCACCGCCGACGGTCCCGCCTACCGGGGCGAAATCGAGCTGCTCAGCGCGGCCCTGAACCCCCAGAACGCCTACGAATCCAGGATCAGCGTGGGGGTGTTTCAAGAACTCACCGGGGACATTCCGATGAGCGCGTCGCTCGGTCCCCCGACCCTCCCCGCCGCCCCTGAAGACGCCACCCTCCTCAGCTTCATCCAAAGCAATCCCCCGTCTCTGGTGGTGGCGGAGCTTTCCCAGTATGATTCCCTCTCCTCGGACATTCTCGCCGCGGCCCTTCACAAGGACAACCCGGCCCTGACAAAAAATCAGATTCTCGGCATCTTCGACGTCCAGTCCGGCCTTCCCGACGATGCCCTCACCCGGTTGATGACCCTACTGGAGGAATCCGATCTCGGCACTCCCTTCGATACCGCGATGACCGAGCTCAACCGGAAAAACGGCGCGCGCTTCAACGCCAACGGCAACGGACTCGTCCAGATATTCCTCGACCGGCCCGAGATCACCCAAATCGTGGCGAAGCACATCACCCGGCTCCGTCTTTTCGGTCAGTCCGATTCCATCGCGGCTGCGGCGGCGGAGTCGCTCCCCCCGCTCCTCGTCGTGGTCGACAACCGCGACGGCACCACCCTCGAACAGATCGACTTCCTCCACGAAAACCGCCGCCCTCTCATCCTTCTGATCGCCTCTTCCGCCACCGCGCCGGTAGTGGCCTCCGCCGTGTTTCAGGGGCAATCCCCCTTTCCAGACTGGCGGGGCATCCTCGAACTGCAGAACACCGGGGTCGCCTTCGATCTTTCCGTCGTCGCCGGAGCCAGCCTCGTCGGAGGCATCCGGGGAAATCATCGCCTCTCCGTGAGCGGCGGTACCCTCACCCTCGAACTCGACCACCACGGCACTGTGCTCGCCCCGCTCCTCAGTCGGGACGCCTGGATCGAAACCGCCCCCACCGGATCCCTTCCATGAATCCTCACAAATCCATATCACCTTTCCCGCAAGGTCGTGGCGGCGTCCGCGCCTACACCCTCATCGAGGCCCTCGTCGCCGGCGGCATTCTCATGATCGGAATCGGGGCCGCCGCCTCCCTCTCCCTCGCCTTCCTCACCCAGGAAGAAATCGCCGAACGCGCCGCGCGGGCTTGCACCCACCTCGAAAATGCGGTCGTCCTGTATCAGGCGGGCGTTCCCGCCGCGCGGATCCCCGAACTGCTCCCGCCCGAACCCATCGTCACCGCGCTGACATTCACGGACAGCTCCCTTCCCGAGGCACAGCTCGGTGCGATACCCTCGACCCTCGTCACGGTCACCTGGGCCTCGACCGGAGCGACCGCCGCCGCCGGACTCTCGCAGTGGACCGGGGGCAACCACGAAAACACCCGCAGCGTCTCTGTCGAAGTCATCCGGACCGATCCCACCCTCGCCTCCCCCCTCCCCCGCGTCGAGGCCTTCCACTGACACCGGCCCCACCCACTCCTTTTTCCCATGATCAAGAAAGTTGCCCTAACGAACATTCATACCGGACGCAAATCCGTCACCCTCGTCGATACCGGTACCGATGAGAAGGCGCTCGTCGGGGCCGGCAAAACCCAGGTCGAGACAGCCGAGGTCTCCGACGTCAAAGGTATCGATGAATCGATCCAACGTCTCACCGGGAAAAAGAACAGCATGGAGGATCGCGTCGCCCTGTTCAACGGCCTCGCGAAATGCTTCGACCGCAACATTCCCATCATCAAGAGCTTTCACCTCCAGGCCAACCGGGTCAAGACGCCGCGCTACCGCGGGATCATCGCCGACGTCGCCCACGATCTCAGCCAGGGGGAAAAGATCAGCGACGCGATGGAGAAGAAGATCGGCATCTTCACCCCTGACATCATCGCCCTGATCCGCGCCGGAGAGGAATCGGGGCGTCTCCCCGAGATCTTTCGACGCCTCGGCAACAGCCAGAAAAAAACTTCGCGGATCCTCAAAAAACTCAAGTCCGGGATGATTTACCCGGCCGTCGTCACCTGCCTCGGGATCGGAGTGGTCATCACGATGAGCTTCACCCTCGTTCCCGCGATGTCGAAACTCTACACCTCGCTCGATTCGGATCTGCCCCTCGCGACCACGGTGATGATGAAATTTTCCGAAATCCTCCTGCAGCAGCCCTGGCTCGTCGCGGTTCCCGTGATCGGTCTCGGCCTCTTGTTCAAAAATTGGGGGAAAATCGCCCGCATTCCCCTCATGCAAACTTTCTTCCTGAAATTGCCCGGCATTTCCGGACTGGTCCGGAAATCCGCCGCCGCGGTCGGCTTCCGCACTCTCGCGCTCCTCATGGAAGCGAACGTCCGGCTCACCTCCGCGCTCGACATCACCAGCCAGACCTCCTGGCACCACCACTACAAAACGTTTTTCGACCGGGTCAAAGGCCACATCCTCGCCGGTCTCACCCTGCCTGACGCCTTTCTCGTGGAATCCCACTGGCTCGGGGATGACGGACGCATGATTTGCGGACTCATGGAGACCGCCGCCGAAACCGGAGGCGGCACCGAGCTGCTCAACGAGATCGCCGAAGACTACGAAGACGAACTCGACACCGCCGCCAACCAAATCGACAAACTCATCGAGCCCATCACCATCGTGATCCTCGGCACCCTCGTCGGACTGCTCATTTACGCGATCTACGCTCCGGTCTTCTCCCTCGGCGACGCCCTCCTCAGAAAAAAATAACAAAGGAAAAGCAAATAGTACGGAATTCCAAACCGGTTCCATAAAAATCTATCATTCTTTATCATTTTTCTTGAAATTATAGAAATTACTGTTTATCTTTCTGCCGGGCACTCTTCCCCAGGATCCCGTTTTTACTCAACCAACAACCCTACCACCCAAACATTCTTATTCATGAAGCTCCATCCAGCCAAAACGATCCACGCAGGTTTCAGCCTTGTGGAGATGCTAGTCGTGATCGCCGTGATCGGCATCATTGCCGCCATCGCGGTGCCGAACATCGGTCGTATCAACGAATCGGCGAAAGAAGCCACCGCCCGTCGCAACGCACAGAACATCGCTTCGGTCTTCGCCACGGCGCAGGCGGCGGGACTTCGCTTCGGCGGGACATCCACCGACGCCGGCGATATCACCCAGGCCATCGTCACCGGTGACAAAGTCACTGAAAAAGGCCCCTTCGAGAACACCTGGTTCGGAGTTCCCGGTCTCACGGGCGACGATCAGACCGCTGCCCTGAAATATCTCGCTTACGATCCGAACAGCGACCAGCTCCTCTACAAAGGGGACGTGGACCGCTGATTTTTCTCCTCACTCCGCTGCGGCGGAGTGAGGAGCGCTCCCGGATGCGACGTCCCTTCGCGGGTACCGGAATTTCCGCACCTTCCCTCCCAATGAGTCCCTCCCGATCAACCTCTTGCCACCGTGCCTTCACCATGGTGGAAATGTTGATCGTCATCGCCGTGATCGGGATCATGTCCGGCCTCGTCATCTCGGCTTTCTCCAACGCCGCGCAAGACACCCGCCGGGTCGTCACCCGCCAGCAGCAGGCCGCCGTCCAGAACGCCGTCAACGCGTGGGTCAGTAAGGTCTCGCAACAACAGGGTCTCGCCCAGGCCCGCACCCTCTACAATCTCGCCGCCTCCAGCAAAGGCCGTCTCGAATTGGTGAAAGACTACCTCGACGAGAGCACCTTCTCCCACTTCCTCGCCAATACGACAAACAACGGCCAGGTCAAAAGCGCCGCCCTCGGCAAAACCAACCAGTACCTGCTCCTCGATACCTGGACCGCCAATTCCTACCCGAAAGTGGAGTTGAAATAAGGTCCCGCCCCCACTGTCATGATCGCGACCCGTCACACCCACCCGAACTCCCCGGCGACAGCTCCGCTTCGGCGCTCCAGCGGGAAGCCGGGGTTCCGCGGTCGCGGCGGCTTCTCCCTCGTCGAGGTTCTCGCGGCGGTGAGCATCATCGGCATCATCGCCTTTCTCGCGATCCCCAACATCGTCGCGATCAAACAGGACTCCGAGCGCAATCTCGCGATCTCCCGGGCCGAGGCGGTCAACATGGCGATCGTCTCCTACATGCAATCCAACGGCAAGGCGGCCGTCGCCTCCTCCTGGCCCGGGCTCGACGACCAGCAGCGCTACACCCTGTTGATCCCCTATCTTTCCTTCGCCCCGGCCAATCTCGCCGACTTCATCCCGGCCGGCTACGGGATCACCCTGCCGACCGACCTCAACGCCCTGACCAAATCCGTCCTCACCGACCTCACCACCGAAGCCGCAATCCCTTATTAAAAACTGAAACGCTCACCAGCCAATCCGCCCCTCATGATCACCCCCGCGCCACGCTCCCCAGCCGCCTTCTCCCTCGTGGAAGTGCTCGCCACCGTGGCGGTGATCGGACTGCTCTCCGCCATCGCCATTCCTGCGGTCGGTCGCGTCGTCGAGAGCTCCCGCCGAGGCGTGGCCGAAAATATCGTCCAGACCCTCAACAAGGCCACCCGCCAGTTCGGCCATTCCCAATGGGATCTCCGCACCACTCCGGCGTCGGGTTCGGCTGCGGACGAACTCCTCCTCCTCCGCACCCTGCAATGGCGCGACACTCGCAACGCCGAACTCAATCCGCCCGGCCCCTTCATGAAGACCGACTGGAATCCCACCCTCTCCACCAGCGGCGAAGACTACCGCGCCGAGTGGACCGGTTCCTCTTGGTGCCTCCGCGAACCCGGCACCCCGGGAGCCGGATTGAAAATTGTCTTCGATGGCTCCGATCTCGGCACTCCCTACATTCCCGACGCCTCCTTCACCCCGGTGGGTTTGCCCTGATCCTCCGCCGCACTTCCCGTTCCTGACGATTTTTTCATGAGTCTCTCCGTCGCCACCGCTCCCCCGCCGACAGACCGCCACGGCACCGCCGTATCGAGCGCCCGTGGCGGCGGCGTCTCCGCTCCCTCGCCCTTCGCGAGCGGACTGGAGGGATTGATGTCCCTCGAAGGCACTGCGGTACAGTTCGGGATCCTCCCCGTCAAACTTCCGCGCGAGACCTGCTCGGTCGACGCGGAAAACCAACTCCGCCGCCTCGGACGATTCCCCCAGACCGACAATCCCTGGCTGCCCGTCGCGACCCTGGGGCCCTGCCTCATTTTCGCCCACCACTCGCCCCGCTCCGCCGACATGTGGGGGGTCCCCCCTTTTCTCGCCATCAAGGTGGCGATCTCCCAGGAACAATACGAGAAAATCCGCAAGGACCTCGTCATGCGGCTCTCCGCGACGCCTCTGCCGCGCCACAATGATCTCGAGAGCGTCCCCGCGCCGCACTTCGAACCCGGCGACCTCGAGGGTGCCTTCCGTTGGCTCCTCGAACACTATCCCTTCGAAGCCGACCAATCCGAGCGTCTCGGCATCCTCTACGCCCAGGCCAAGGACAAAGTGGGACTTCTCGACCGCGAAGCCTACAACGCCCTCATGCCCTCCCTCGGCGTGGCCCTGCAATACCTCACCGACGGACCGCTCCTCCTCTGCTTCAATCCCGAGGAAGCCGCCAAACAGGATCGTTTCCCCACCCCTCTCCTCGAAAAGCACAACGTCTATCCGCTCTACTGCGGCGACCACAAGGTCTACCTGCTCTCCGCCGAAAAGAGCAATTACAACTTCGAAGACGAATGGCTCTCCCAGGGAAAAGATCCCGTCGATTTCATCCCCGTCCTCGCCGACGCCGCCCTGATCCGCTCCCTCATCAGCCGCGTCGGCAGCAAGGTCGCCCAAGCCGCCGG
>CAYLJC010000147.1:0-3506 GCA_964383345.1 uncultured Akkermansia sp.
CGATGATCTACAACTGGCTGATCGGCGGAACCGATGCGCACGCGAAGAACTACGGATTCCTGCTCGCCGGGGGAGCGCAGGTGCGCCTCTGTCCCCTCTACGACCTCTCCTCCTGCCTGCCCTATCCGCGGGAGATTCCCGCCCGGAAGGCGCGGCTGGCGATGAAAATCGGCGGCACCTACCGACTTTCCCGCATCGGGGTCGACGCCTGGGAAAAGGCCGCGAAAGAGTGGAAGCTGGATTCCGATGACCTCGTCGATCGGGTCGTGTCCATGGCGGCGGCGATCCCGACGGCGATCAACGAACTGGAACCGACCGGTGATCTCGTGCTGCGACTGGTCGACGCACTGGTCAAGCGGGTCTCGGCGGTCCGGAAAGAGTTCGACACCTGAGCCAGTTCCGCTATCTTCGGGATGTCATGAGTTGCCTCCACGTGGATCGTTCGGGAAGGGAGCACTCGGGGGGGCGATTGTGGATCTCTTCCCTGCGGAGAAGGATGTGCGGCGTGGGTTGCGGAATTGAATGATTGTCATCGTGTAGGGAGATCGTTTTCCCGGCGTTTCCGGCAACTCGATCGGCCAGAGCATGACCGGTTCGACGAAAAATCCACGCCATCTCGGGGTTTGATGATACCTCAGCCGGACCGGATACCCGAGCCACGCCGTGAGGTTGGCTCGGTCGGCCTTCACCTTGGAGAAGACCATTGCCGCGCCCGTTGCATTCCACCAGTCCGAGCGGCCGGCGATGAGTGGATGAGCCTCGAGAGCGGCATAGCTCGGCTCTCCGTGATTTGTTGGCGGCAAACTCCGAGACTCCCTGATCGCAGTCCTGCCCGAGGCAATCCAGGTAATAGCGACAGAGATCGCCAATCGCGCTGTCCGCGCTCCCCCTTTCGTTCGATCTCGCCTCAGTGCGCCCAAGAACGGACTCCCGCAGAGCCCATCGATAAGCAGCGTCCTGCCTGACCTGCCCGGCGAGATCGTGAGTAAGGCATTGATTGATGTTCCGACGATCAACTCCCAAGGTAACGGCCAGTTCCGAAGCCTTTTGCCCTCCCTTCAATCTCAGAAGGTCCAGAATCCGGCGGGCCAATTCTTGTTCCATTGCCATTTCTTGATGATGGTCGAAGTACCCCGGGAATCACGCAAGCGGGTATCGTGCTTCAGGGTTGGTCAGCTGCGGCTCGCCCACAGCGGCGGATCCTTCCTCGAACACCCCCTTCAAGTCGGCGTCAATCTCGGGCCAAGTTTTCATGAGATCGAGCGTCACGATCCGGACGCGGTGACGACCATGAAGGGTGAATCGGTGGTCGAGCTGATACCCGTTGCTGGGATAAAGGAGCATCCCCTCGACCTCCTCCCACCCGGGCTCCGCCGCCTTATTGGTCAGGTAAGCGTTGAGCTGATAGAGGTTGCCGGAACGGAAGCGAAGAGCGTCGTAGTGGGAGACGAGAGCCTCCTGGTAGTATTTGCAGTCCAGGATGAGCTTGCGGTCGGGCCAGGAGACGGTGACGTCGGTGATCATTCGGGGCAGCATGGCACTAGTCCCCTCACCCAGCACAGAAGCGAGCCAGTCGATGTGCATCGCGGATACGACCGCACCCTTGAGATGGCGACGGGCAAAGTTCCGGACGAAATCCTCGAAGACCTTGGCCATAAGCTTCTCGTCGCGGGTGAAATTCCGGAAGCGCCTAGTTGCCCCGGCAGACTTCTCGGGAAGCAGGGACCGGTGGATGAGTTCGCAAAGATGAAGCAGGAAACGGTAGGATCGATTGTTGCGGTGCAACTGGACCCGGTGGAAGTGATGCGCTGTCACTCGCAGATCCCCCACCTCGGCGAAGCCATCGAGCGCTTTTCTGAGAGCCCTGCGAGTTTCCAGCTTCACGACAGTGTCGCGCAGGAGAAGTCGGAGCGTCGCCTTGACGATGCGGTTGTGAAGGACATCCGGACTGAGTTCGTCGTAGGTGCAGACAAGCTTGCCTCGGGTGCGGGTCTGATTCTTCTCGCTGGCGGAAAAATCGATGCGCCCCCGGATCCGGGGTGTCTCTTCCTCCACCGAGAGGTAGCTGCGATCAAGACCTCCACGAAGGAGCCGATGGGTGGCGGCGGCGAGCACCCTCGCGAAGAGGTTGTTCAGGTCCGGGCAGGAGTCGGCATCGACTGACGCCATCTCCGCCTCACTCAGCCGGTGATCCCAGGCGTAAGAGAGCAGGTAATAAAGGTTCGCGATGGGAATAAGGGTCGCCATCAGGGCATTCCCTCGGTAAGGGCGAGTCGAAACTGCTGAACCATTTTGGGATCGTCGATCCAGTATTCTTCCAACAGGGGCAAGATCTCGTAGCGGACAATGGCCTGAAACCACTTCCGAAAATCTGTGACTTGGCCAACCGGGGTGAAGAAGCTGTGCCCTATCCGGTAGCCGGTCCCGAGGTTGGCTTCGTCTTTAGAGATCTCGTGATTGAGTGCCGCCATCTGCACCCGGATGTGCTGAATCTGCGGTGGAGTGATGCCATGGCGGCCAAGGTGAGAGGCAAAGGCCTCCGTCTCGAAGCTTGGATCGAGCGTGAGGAAAGCAAATCGGCGACGCAAGGCGTAATCGACCAACGAGAGGGACCGATCGGCGGTGTTCATCGTGCCGATCAGGTAGAGGTTTGCGGGAACAGTGAATGGCTCTTCGCTGTAGGCGAGGGTCATCTCCTGCCCGCGCTTGTCGGTCTCAATCAGCATCATGAGTTCGCCGAGAATCTTGCTGAGGTTGCCCCGATTGATCTCGTCCACGACGAGGAAGTAATCCTGCCCCGGGTTGGCGAGAGCCTTGCGGCAGAGCCGATAGAAGCAGCCGTCCTTCACCGCGAAGTGGCCGTCCTTCGTCGGTCGCAGGCCCTGGACGAAATCCTCGTAGGTGTAGGACTGGTGGAACTGCACCATCTCGACAGCGGACTCGTCACGAACTCCCAACTGAAGCCAGGCGAGACGCTTCGCGATGAAGGTTTTCCCCACACCGGGGGCTCCCTGCAGGATGATATTTTTCTTCCGCCTGAGCTGCTCAAGGATGTGCGTCAGGGCGTCGCGAGACATGAAAAGTTCTGAAAGGGCGTCTTCGATACCGTAGGGCGAAAGTCCTTCAACCGTATCGGGGACGGGGTCATCGGTTTCACCCTCGCTTGATTCAAGACCGGGAACGCCTGGGTAGGCCTTGCTCAGGATTTCGAGCAAGTCGTGGTCTTCGGTAATCTCGGTAAGAGCCTTGATCGGGAGCAGCCTCCCTTCCGGCAACTTGATCGCCTTCTTCGCCTCCCAGTTCACCGGGATAATGTTCTGAAGTTCATCAAGAGTGGGATCGAAGGAAAACTCACCACTCACCACCCGATCAATCCGCCAGCACCACATAGCCGTGCAAGGCAGGGTCTTCGCTCACCGTGTAGGCGACCTGCATGAGACTGGTGCGCAAGGTCCTGACCGCATCCACCCCAATTCTCACCTCCACCACGGCATTGCCGACGCGGG
>CAYLJC010000147.1:3516-6869 GCA_964383345.1 uncultured Akkermansia sp.
GCCATGGATGAAGGGAACTTGCCGCACTAATCTTAATCCTGCAAGTCAATGTTAATCCTGCAAATGAATCTTAAAGTCGCACGTTGATTTGAAAGTCGCACCTTCATTTGACGGAAAGGAGCGATCGCATGCGCTCCAAAAACTCCTCACCGCAAATGCCGCTTCTGCATCGCGGGCTTGGATTGGCCTATTATTGCCCTAGTCCAGTTCTTGCGCCCTTGAAAATCTTCCGTAACTCGTTGATTGTAAAGTGGGTCCGGTGGGGTTCGAACCCACGACCAAGGGATTATGAGTCCCCTGCTCTAACCGCTGAGCTACAGACCCGAAATGGGAATGGAGTCTACCGTGAGACGGCGCGGGATCAACTGCGATGTGACGTATTTCGACGACGGAATCGCGAAACGGTCTCATCTCGAAAGCGACTCGATATAGCGCAGCAGGGAGGCGAACTCGTCCACGGAGAGTTGTCCGGCGGAATCACAGACCACAAGCGAGGCGGCGGCCCCGGGCATCTCCCGCTTCACCTCGCCGCGGGCGAGGGAAAAGGCGTTCCCCGCACGATCCCGGAGCCGGAGGATGTCTTCTTCCCGGGCCACTTCAAAGGCGGCAAGGGAACGCCCGCTCTCCAGTTCAAAAACGGTGGCCCGGCGATGCGGGGCGGAGGCTTCCCCGCGAACGAGGATGGAATCTATGAGGGCCGGGAGCGAGGCCGGACGCGGTGACTCCGCGAGATCGGGACCGACGGAGCCCTCTCCCCCGGGGACGGGATGACAGGTATGGCAAGCGAGGCGCTCGAAAAGAAGCCGCCCCAAAAACGGATCGCCGGCGGGATGCGAAACCTGCGCCGCGAGCGCCTCTGTCTCCCATTCGTCCGCGGTGGCGACGGGGCGATGATTTTCCCGCTCCGCGCCAGCGAAGACTCCGTTCTCCCGCGCGGAAAGAAGCGCGCGCGCCCGAGAGCGCAGGGCGGGATCGCGAGGGGAACTTTCGGCGAGTTTTTTCAGCCACGGAATCGCGGTTTCGGGAATGTCCACACCGTCCGAAGCGGAAGCCGGAGAAAGGGCGTCGATCACGAAAGCTTCCAGCGGGATCGACTCTTCCGCCAGTGCCAGGAGGACGGGGGAAGGCGGCAAGGGGATCCCGGCGGCGCTCATGCGGCGGAGGAGATCGGCGCGATCCACGCGGTGGTTGTCGATGGCGATCTCCAGATACGATTTCACGAGGGCGGTGCCTTCCCAGGGCCGACGAGTGGACGCGTCATCGTGATACAGCGTCACGAGGGTCTCCAGACCGAGAACCCGCTTGCGAGCGGAGCGGGTGTGTTCGAGACGCCGGACGATGCCCTCCACGACACTGGTTCGGCGGATCCCCGAAAGCACCGCGAAAGCCGTCGGCCAGATTTCTTCGCGGGTGTCATCGTCGAGAGCGGCGAAGCAGACATCCTCCGCTCGGCGCGCTTGCAAATACGCTCGCGAAGTGGCCGCGAGGAGTGCATCGGGATGTCCGGCGAAACTCAGAACCAGTTCGTAGAGGCCCGGCACGGTGGTTCCGCTGCGATCCATCGCGGAGAGGATCCCGGCGGTGAGCGACGGAATCGTGGCGCGACCGATCTCGGCATACACCGGGTGATTTTTTGTGCCCGCATGATCGCCGAGATGTCGGAAAGCGATCGCCTGCCTCACCGGATCGGAACCGGTCGCCGCTTCGAGGAGAAGAGGCGGGGCGGGTTCTCCGCCGATGGCCGAGAGAGCCGCGAAAACCCCTTCGATCTGCCCGGGGGCGGCGTCGGAAGCGAGGAATCGTTCCCACTGGCGAAGCGGGCGGCGTTTTCTCCGAAGGACCTCAAAAACGCCCTCGGTTTTGACTGCGGGATCCGACGATGCGAAGTGTCCCAGCAGTTCTTCCGTCGCGATCTCATCCCAGATCACGGGAGCCTCGCAGGCTCCGTTCCGAGGCGTCAGGAAAAAAATTTCGCTTTCTCCTGCGGCGGTGCGAGATCCCCAGAGTCCGCCCCCACCCACCGCCACGTCATGGAGATTTTCAACTTCGGATAAAAGCGTGAAAATACCTTCTTTCCCATTGAAATAAATTCGATTGTGATCCGTAATCACATCGGGCAAACCCCCGCCTTCCGCAGAAGCGGATGAAGGGGGCCAGGACAGCGGAGGCAGGGTCTTCCAGTCCGTTCCCGCGAGGGCTGTGAGTGGTCGGATGTCCGGTCTCGCGGGTTCGGTTCCGTCGTTTTCATCGTCCGCGAGACGCACAAAAATCGCTCCCGCTTTGCCAAAGAAAAAATCGCGCGGAGCGGTCGCGCCGGTCGCGCGGACCTGTAGTCCTTGCCCCGAGTGACGGAAACGGAGCAGTGCATGAGGGTGAACGAAATCGCGATGAGAGTTTCCCCCGGACATTTCTCCACGGAGGGTGACGAGGGCGTGGAACCAGCCATCGGGCCCGGCGCGGAACCGGATCACTTTGATCGCTTCGTCCTCCGGCGAACGAGACGGGAGAAGGATCTTTCCGAGACGCCATCGTTCGTCGGCCGCGCCGTCCCCGTCGGTGTCGCGGTAGGCGGTCCACTCCTCTCCGTCGAGGGTGTGGAGCCACTCTCCGTCCCAGGTGACGGCGGTGGTGGCGGAGAGCGCGGGAAGAAATTCGCGGAGGATGAGCCCGCATTTCTCATCCCCTTCCTGCTGCGACTGGCTGCGGCCCGTCCCGGCGAGCGCCCCGTCGCGCGGTGTCGCGAGATAGACGACCCGGCCTCCTGATGTCTCATTCCGCCCCAGAACAAAGGCCTCGCCCGAAGCGGTCGGGATCACCTCGACGACCTCCACTCCGGCGGGAAGGCGCGCCCGAGATGCGACGCACCAGTCGGGCGAGAGACGTATCGCCCCCTCCCCTTCCCTCGCGCCGACGGTCACGAGCCTGGCCCGAGGCCTCCCGTTGATATGGACAAAATCGGGAAACGCGGCCGGAAGATCTTCCCGGCGCTCGTAGGCGGCGACCTCGCGAATACCGGGGACAAAGCCGGGGGCGGTTTCGGAAACGGAAACCCGCAGGTAGCGGATCGGACGGGAATCGAACCCCGTCGTCAGCACGGGGCCGCCCGAGTCCGCTTCGGTGAGAAGGGTGCGCCAGTCCAGGCCGTCCCGCGAACTTTCCATTTCAAATCTCCGGGGGGACGTGCCTCTCCACGAGAGCAGCACGGCCTCCACTTTGCGTTCCGTTCCCATGTCCACCTGCCAGGAACCCGGACCGGGAGCGGCCGCCTCCCAATAGCTTTCGGGGTCGCCGTCGATGGCTTTTTCGGGAGCGAAGAGCGGTGCAGCGGCGCTCGCGAGGGCCGAAGCGCGTCC
>CAYLJC010000148.1:0-6852 GCA_964383345.1 uncultured Akkermansia sp.
ATGCCGAGGGCGTTGTAGAGAAAGGCGAAGAGGAGGTTCTGCCGTATGTTGCGCAGGGTGGCGCGACTGAGATGGATCGCCCCGGCAATGGCGCGGAGATCGCCCTTGACGAGAGTGACCCCGGCGCTCCGCATCGCGATGTCGGTGCCTGTTCCCATCGCGATGCCGACATCGGCGGCGGCGAGGGCGGGCGCGTCATTGATTCCGTCCCCGGCCATCGCCACCACTTCCCCGAGGTCGTGCCGCCGCCGCACTTCGGCGATCTTGTCGGCGGGACTGACCCCGGCCTGGAATTCGGTCAGGCCGAGTGTCTTGGCCACGGCGCCCGCGGTGCGCTGGTGATCCCCCGTGAGCATCATCACTTTCACCCCGAGTTCCTGCAAATCGGCGAGAGCTTCCGCCGTGGTGGGCTTGATGGGGTCGGATACGGTGAGCAACCCTGTCGCGACACCGTCGAGGGCGAGGAAGAGCGCCGTCTCGCCGAGCGCTTGGCGTTCCGCCGCGGTCGCTTCGAGCGGTTCCAGTCCGCTGACGCCCTCCCGCCGCAGGTACTCGCCCTTGCCGATGAGGACGAGTCGTCCTTCGACCCGTCCGGCAACGCCGTCGCCGGTGTGGGAGGCGAAATCTTCGACCGGGAGCAGGGGGAGCCCTTTTTCCGCCCCTGCCCGGACCACCGCCGAAGCGAGGGGGTGTTCACTGGACTGTTCCAGGGAGGCGGCGAGTTGCAGGAGGAAATCGGGGGATTCGTCCCCCGCCGGAAGAACGCGGGAAAAACGCGGACTCCCTTCGGTGAGGGTTCCGGTTTTGTCCACCAACAGGGTGGTGACCTTCTCCAGCCGTTCCAGCGCGGCGGCGTCTTTCACGAGGATGCCGGCACGGGCACCGCGCCCGACTCCGACCATGATGGACATGGGGGTGGCGAGGCCGAGGGCGCAGGGACAGGCGATGATCAGCACGGCGACGGCATTGACGATGGCGAAGGTGAGGCCGGGACTGGGACCGAGCCACCACCAGAGGAAGAAGGTGAGCACCGCCACCACCAGCACCGCCGGAACGAAGACGGCGGCCACTTTGTCGGCGAGCCCCTGGATGGGGGCCCGGCTCCGCTGCGCCTGGGCCACCATCTCCACGATCCGCGCGAGCAGGGTTTCGTCGCCGACTTTTTCGGCCCGCATCACGAACCCGCCGGTGCCGTTGAGGGTGCCGCCCGAGACGTTGTCGCCGGGACCTTTTGTGACA
Source organism: uncultured Akkermansia sp. (assembly GCA_964383345.1). Classification (GTDB taxonomy): domain Bacteria; phylum Verrucomicrobiota; class Verrucomicrobiia; order Verrucomicrobiales; family DEV007; genus Arctic95D-9. The sequence goes on from CAYLJC010000148.1 coordinate 1,240, forward strand.
GGAAGGGATTCGCCGGTGAGCATGGATTCATCGACCGGGGAAGCGCCCTCGATGACGACGCCGTCCACCGGCACCTTGTCCCCCGGCCGCACCCGCAGGAGATCGCCCGCGACCACCTCCGCGAGAGGGATCTCCTCGTCCCCGCCCTCCGTGACCCGCCGCGCCGTGGGCGGCGCGAGATCGAGGAGCGCCCGGATCGCGCTGCCGGTGCGACCGCGGGCCCGGGCCTCGAGCCATTGCCCCAGCATGACGAGCACGATAATGACCGCGGCGGCCTCGAAATACAGTCCGACTCCGCCGTGGCTCCGCATCTCGGCGGGAAAAAGCGAGGGAAAAAGGAGGGCGATGAGGCTGTAGAGGTAGGCCGCGCCCACGCCGATGCTGATGAGGGTCCACATGTTCCAGTGGCCGGTGCGGAGGGAGACCCAGCCCCGCCGGAAAAAAGGGGCGCCGGCCCAGAGGACGACGGGGGTGCTCAGGATCGCCTGGATCCAGCGCGAGACCTCGCCGTGGACCCAGTGGTCGTGACCGATCGACGGAAAGAGGTGGGCCATGGCGAGGAAAAAGACCGGCAGGGCGAGACATCCGGCAATGAGGAGGCGACGGAGCATCGCCCGGGCCTCCTCGTGTTCCGTTTCGTCGTCCTCCGCCGTGGCCCGGACCGCTTCGAGGGCCATGCCGCATCGAGGACAGTCGCCGGGCTGGTCGGACAGCACCTCGGGGTGCATCGGACAGGTGTAGCGAACCACCTGTGGAGCTCTCCACGAGGGATTCCGCTCCAGGGACATGCCGCACATCGGGCAGTCGCCGGGACGGTCGGATTCCACTCCGGGACACATCGGGCAGAAATATTTTGCCCCGGCGGAAGGTGTCACCGCATCGTCCGCATCGTGATCGTGACAGCAGGAACCCGCTGCGGCCGACGCGGGTTCGGGTTCGGAATCCGGCTCGGGGTGTTCACAGCAGTTACTCATGATGACGGGGATGACGTCCAGTCTAGAACAAGGCGGGGCCGTTTTCCACCGGGAAAGCCTTGCGGGAATGACACCCGGGCAAGTGGAACCGGATGCCGGAGCCCGATGCGGGGAACGTTGGCACGTTCCTCCACGTCAGGAAGAGGTGGCGACAGCCGGCGCGTTTGCCTCCGGTTTCTTCCCCGGGGCGAAGCGCCAGAGGCAGGCCCCGACAAGAATCAGCCCGACGTTTTGGGCGACTTTCACGGGATAGTTCATCGCACTCTCGCCGCCAAAGCAACCACAGGTGATGTCGAGTCCGCGTCCCCAAGCGATGAGAATCGCGGTGGTGAAGACGAGGAGGCTGAGGGTGAGGATCGCGGCCCCGCCTTTTCGCAGCGTTTCCGTCATCACCCCGATGGCGGCAAAAATCTCGATCCAGGGGAGAAAAAGGGCAGCGACGACGGCGTAGGGATCCCCGATGAGACGGTAGTTCCGGATCTCCTCGGCGAAGGCGACGGGGTCCTTGCTCTTGGCGACACCGCTCCAGAGAAAGAGGGCACCGAAGGCGAGGGCGAGGACAAAGAGGAACGTCTTTATGCGCCGCCCTCCTCCTGATTTTTTTCCGCCCGATAGGCCTCGGCGAGGAGGGTCACGGGATGTTTCACCACGGCGGTGTCACCGAGGCCGTTCTGGACCTGCAAATGGCAGCCGGGATTCGCGGTGGCGACGAGGGAGGCTCCGGTGCGCCGGATGCAGGCGACTTTTTCCTCCTGCAATTTCGCGGCCTGCTCGGGTTGGGTGATGTTGTAGACGCCGGCGCTGCCGCAGCAGTGGGTCGCGTTTTCCAGTTCGACGAGCTCGAGGCCGGGGATCGCGTTGAGGACTTCGCGGGGCTGGCGGGAAATCCCCTGACCATGACACAAATGACAGGCCTCGTGGTAGGTCACTTTTTGGGCGGGCGCTGCTCCGGTCGGCTTGCGGAAACCGATCTCGACAAGCCATTCGGAGATGTCGCGCACTTTTTCGTCCCAGAGCACGGCTTTGTCGCGGTAGTCGGGATCGTTGCGGAGGAGGTGGGTGAAATGCTTCAGGTGCGAGCCGCAGCCGGCCGCGTTGGTGATGATGGCATCGATGGAGTCGAGTTCGAACCGGTCGATGATCCGGCGCGCCTGGATCTCGGCCTGCTCGAGGTCGCCGTTGTGGGCGTGGAGCGAGCCGCAACATCCCTGCGCACGGGGGGTGATCACTTCGCAGCCGTTGGCGAGGAGCACCTCGACGGTGTCGCGGTTCACATCCGAAAAGACGAGATCCTGGACGCAGCCGGTCAGCATGCCGACGCGATATTTTTTCGTCTCGGGCCTCTCCACCTCGGCGATGAGTTCGGTCGAAAAATGACGCCGCACCACCGGAGTGGAGGGTTCGAGATTTCTCAGGTTCGCCGGGAGCAGCCGGAGCAGGCCGCTTTTCCGGACAAGGGCGCACATTCCACTGGCCTGATAGAGCCAGAGGAGCCGTCCGACGGCGTGGAGCATCCACGGCTTGGCAAAAATCTGCCGCAGGGTGAGCCAGCGCCAGAAGGCCCGCTCGGGGGTGAAGAGCACGCCCTGGTGCTCGATCTCGGCCCTGGCGTGTTCGAAAAGTTTCGGATAATCCACTCCGGCGGGGCAGGCGGTGGTGCAGGCGAGGCAACCGAGGCAATAGTACATTTCCTCGCCGAACTCCTTGGTCACGTCGAGTTCTTCGTCCGCGATGGCCCGCATCAGGGCGATGCGACCGCGCGGGCTGTTGCGCTCCTCGCGGGTCTCGAGGTAGGTCGGACAGCTCGGCAGACACATGCCGCAGTGCATGCATTGCTGGACCACGGAGTAGTCGAGGTCACCCATGTGCCGCAGGCGTCGCGTGGCGGTGGGTTCCCGATGCGGGAGCGGGGACGGTTCCGGGTGGACCGGTGACGAGTCGGGAGGCACCGCCGGGGTTCGCTGATCTTCGCTGATTTTTTCTCGGGACATGTCTGGGGCGGGATCAGAGGTCAAAGATTTTCCCGGGATTGAGCAATCCGTGCGGGTCGATCGCCCGCTTCACCTGCTTGAGGAGGGCGTAGCTGGCCTCGTCGAATTGGCGCGGGAGAAAGGGCTTCTTCGCCAGACCGACACCGTGCTCGCCGGTGATGGTTCCACCGAGGGCGATGGTTTTGTCGACGATTTCCGCCCGGGCGAGTTCGACCCGCTCCATCTCCTCGTGATCCGTCTCGTCGGTGAGAATCGTCGGGTGGACGTTGCCGTCGCCGAAATGGCCGAAGGTCGCGATGTCCAGGGAATGACGCGCCGCCACCTCTTCCACGTGGGAAACGATCTCCGCGAGGCGACTCCGCGGCACCGTGACGTCTTCGAGAATGGTGGTGGGCCGGATCCTCGCAAGGGCGGAAAAAGCGCTGCGGCGCGCCGTCGCAAGGCGGACGGCATGGGCTTCGTCGGTGGCCTGCTCCACGGAGATGGCTCCGTTTTCCCGGGCGATTTCGGCCATCGCATCGACTTCTTCCCCGACCACGGCGGGATGTCCGTCGGTTTCCATGAGGACCACGGCGGCGGCTCCGGTGGGCAAACCGACCTTGGCATACGCCTCGACACTGGCGCAGGTCTTGCGGTCGAGGAATTCGAGGGTGCAGGGGATGATCTGCTTTTCAATGATCCGCGAGACGGTCCGCGCGGCGGACTCCATCGTGTCGAAGGAGGCGAGGAGGGTGCGACGCGCCTTGGGTCGGGGAACGAGCTTGAGGAGCACTTTGGTGATGATCCCGAGGGTGCCCTCGGAGCCGACAAAGAGGTCCTTCATCGAATAGCCCGCGACGTCCTTGACGCACTTGGACCCGAGCCAGGCGACCTCGCCCGAGGGCAGGACCACCTCGAGCCCCATGATGTAGTCGCGGGTGACGCCGTATTTCAATCCGCGGAGACCGCCCGAGTTGTTCGCAACGTTGCCGCCGATGGTCGAAATTTTCATCGAGCCGGGATCGGGCGGATAAAAAAGCCCGAACGGCGTGGCCGCGTCGTCGACCGCCTTGGTGATAACCCCGCTCTCGCAGAGCATCGTGAGATTCGCCGGGTCGACTTCGAGGATGTGATTGAGATGGACGAGACAGAGGACGATGCCACCCTCCACCGGGACGCTGCCGCCCGAGAGTCCGGTGCCCGAACCGCGGGTGACCACGGGGATTTTTTCGGCATGGGCGAAGCGCATCACCTCCGCAACCGCCTCGCCGGAACGCGGCAAGACCACGCAGAGGGCCTCTTCTTTCAGCGCGGCGGTGCCGTCGAAGCCATAGGGAATGAGGTCTTCACGCCGGGTCAGAACGTTGTTTTCCCCCACGATTTCCTCGAGTCGGAGAAGGACGGGGCTGCCCTCGGTGAAAAGGCGGGAATGGTGGGAATGGGTCGGGGATCGCTTCATGCCGGTAGCACGGGCAGACGGATGCTGCGCGGGTATCTTTTTACGGTGCTTTTTGCAGTACTGCTGTAGCCTCGGTGAGGCGGTTTCTCAAGACCGGAATGCGCAAGGCCCGGGAAGAATGATGACGGATTCCCCGGAAGCCCGCTTGTTTCCGGGCAAAAAGGCGGCTAAATTCGGCCCTTTCCTTTTCTCCGACGATTGATTCCCCTCCGACGATTCCCGCGATGCCGAAAGTTTTTCTCAGAACCTATGGATGCCAGATGAACGAGCGCGACTCCGAACAGGTCGCCCAGATGTTCATCGAGCGCGGATTCACGGTCACTCCCCGGGCCGATGACGCGGATGTCGTGCTGATGAACACCTGCTCGGTCCGCGACCAGGCCGAGCAAAAGGCGTTGGGAAACATGCGTCACCTCGGCAAACACCGCCGCAACAATCCGAACATGGTCTTCGGCATGATGGGCTGCATGGCGCAGAGCCGCGGCGAGCAACTCCTCGAGGAAGTGCCTCACCTCGATCTCGTCGCGGGAACGCAGAAATACCACCGGGTCGTAGAACATTGCGTCGAACTGATGCGGAAAAAGGAAGAGGCGCAGATGGACGACCTCCGGCTTCCCATCGTCGATACCGGGGAGGAGGAATCGTCCCAAAACACGATCCGCGATCATGTCGCCAAAGAGCACGGGGTGAGTGAGTTCGTCAGCATCATGCAGGGCTGCAACATGAAATGCACCTTCTGCATCGTGCCCTTCACCCGCGGTCCCGAGCGCGCCCGGCCCATCGCGGACGTGGTCGAGGAATGCCGACGTCTCGCCAGCCGGGGCGTCCGCGAAGTGACCCTGCTCGGCCAGATCGTAAATCTCTACGGACGTCACGAGTTTCCCAAAGTGGACGGGAAAAGCCCCTTCGTGCAACTCCTCGAAGCGGTCCACGAGATCGACGGCATCCAGCGGATTCGCTTCACCTCGCCGCATCCGATCGGTTACAAGGAGGACGTCATCGACGCCTTCACCTACCTTCCGAAACTCGTCGATCACGTCCATTTCCCGATGCAGTCGGGATCGGATCGCATCCTCAGGCGCATGCACCGGCCCTACAAGGCGGCCCGTTTCATCGAGATCTGTGAAAAGATGAAAGAGGCCCGGCCCGGCATCGCGATCTCGACGGACATCATCGTCGGTTTTCCCGGCGAAACGGAGGAAGACTACCT
>CAYLJC010000149.1:0-6801 GCA_964383345.1 uncultured Akkermansia sp.
ACCCCGAGGTCGCCGTAGCCGATGTATTCGGGAACGAGCGGGAGAAGGATGCGGCGGGTCGATCCATCAACCATGTTGCCGGCGAAGCGATTCAGCAGGAAAAAGAAAGCGGTCTGGCCTCCGTTGGTGATCGCGATGTTCTCCGCCGTGAGGTCCCAGCCATATTCCCGCTTGAGAAAAGCGGCGAGCGCTTCGCGGAAGGCGGGACTCCCGGCGGGCTGATCATAGTCGGCCAGAACGCGGTCGAATTCCTCGGGCCTGTCGTCGAGCAGCTCGCGCATGCGTTCGCGCCAGATCGCCTGCATCGTCGGGATATGGGCGGGGCTGCCGCCGCCCATCATCCGAACGCGTCCGCGTCCGAAAACGAGCGCCTCCCCGAGGTCGTCCATCAGCTCCGTGATTCCGGAATGCTCCGTGAGATTCCGTGCAAAGATCGACTTCAGATAAGGGGCGTCCGTATTCACTTCTCCTATTTGCACTCAAGCCCGCTCTCTGGCAAGGTCGTATCCGTCCCAGCCCCGCTTCCCTTATCAAAACCGATCGCCCATCCCCTCCTGTCGCCCTCACCATCGCCGGCTCCGACTCCTCCGGCGGGGCGGGGATACAGGCCGACCTCAAAACTTTCGCCGCCCACGGCGTCCACGGAGTAAACGCCCTCACCGCGATCGTGGCGGAGGACCCGGGCGAGGTCACCGCTATTTCCGCCGTGGAGGAAACCCTGTTGTATCATCAGCTCAACAGGGTTGGATCTTCTTTTCCTCTGAAAGGAGCAAAAACAGGAATGCTGGTGAATGGCGGTCTTGTCGGGGTGGTGGCGGACTTTTTCGAGGCCCGTCGCGGGATTCCGCTGGTGATCGATCCGGTCATCCGGGCGAGCGCGGGCCGGGCGCTGCTCGATGACGGGGGCCTGGAGAAAATGAAAACGAGGCTTTTTCCCCTCGCCTCCCTCGTCACCCCGAATCTGGCCGAAGCGGAAACCCTCCTCGACGAACCGATCCGCGACGGGACGGCCCTGGCCCTCGCCCCGCGTCGGCTACACGAGCGATACGGCTGCGATTTTCTGGTGAAGGGCGGACACTTTCTCGACGTCGGCGAGGTCACCGACCACGCCTGGATCGCCGGGGAAGCGATCGTTTTTTCCCGTCCCCGCCTCGCCGTGCCCGATGTTCACGGAACCGGCTGCACTCTCTCGGCGGCGATCACGGCGCAGTTGGCGCTGGGATGCGACCTGCCCGCAGCGATCTCGCGGGCGACAAGCTACCTCGCCGCCGCTCTCGTCCAGCATCACCGCTGGTCCGTCGGACAACGCATGATCGAGGCGTTGAACCATTTCCCCGATGGCGTAGAGTGGCCCTGATCATGATCCGAGGCCTCCTCCTAGCGCTCTTTTGTATCGGCTCTGTCCACGCCGAGGACAAGGCCGCGCCGATTCCTCAGAGCAAGGCCGCTCCCGTCCCTGCCGAGGAGAAATCGCCCTCCGGTGACAAGACGGTTCCCGGTCATCCGAAGACACTTCGCGGACTCATCGACACGCTGGACCAGTCGGCCATGCAGGAGGCCTTCCGCCTGCTCACGAAAGATTACATTCACCACGACAAGCTGGACGATCTCGAGGTGAATCGCTCCGCCCTCCAGGGCATGCTGAACCGCCTCGACTTCGGGGCGATGCTGCTCACCGAGAAATCGCGTTCCGAGCGCAATTCGCCCTTCGCCTTTCACCACGCCAGGATCAACCGGGAGATTGGATACATCCGCTTCGGTCGCTACGTGGAGGCCGAGTTGGGAAAACTGGACGCGGCGCTCTCGGAGTTCAACACGACGGACGGCCCCTCCCATCTCATCCTCGACCTGCGCTCCCCGCAACCCCTGGCGGAATTCTCGATCGCCTCCCGCATTCTGAGCCGTTTCCGCAGCCCCAATGAGTTGCTTTTCAAAATCCGTCGCCCCGGCAACGACCGGCCGAGTCTTTTTGTCTCCGGCGCGGTGCCGACGAGCTGGCGCAAGGACACCGTGTTGCTCGTGGACGGCGAGACGGGCAATGTCGGGGAAATCATCGCGGCGGTCCTGAAGCGGGAAACGGGTTGCCTCATCCTCGGTGAAAAAACTCCCGGCCTCGCGGTCGAATACCGCGACGTGCCGGTGGGCGAGGACCGCATCCTGCGCTACGCCATCGCCGAGGTCGTCCTGGAAGACGATTCCTCCATTTTCCAAAAAGGGATCACACCGGACATCGTCAGTGCCACGGCGGTCAAAACAAAATACGAGATCTACCGGGCCACCGCCAAAGGCACCCCTCTGACGAGCTTCCTTTACCAGAAACAACGCCCGCGGATGAACGAAGCCGCCCTCGTCGCGGGGACGGATCCGGAGATCGATTATTACCTGCTCCTGAGCCAGAAAAAGCCGACTCCCTGGGACAAACCGCCGCTCCAGGACCGGGTCCTGCAGCAGGCCGTCGATCTGCTGGAAACGACGAATTTTCTCAAACCTCGCCGCAACGAGGAGCGGTGATGCGCGATCCGGAAGCAGAACTCCGCACCCTCGAGCAGGACGGTCTGCGCCGTCGCCTGCGTCCTCTCGATTCGGCACAAGGTCCCCGCGTGGACCTCGCGGGACAACGCGATTGCCTCAATTTTTCGTCGAACGACTACCTCGGCCTCGCCGCCGACGAGGGGTTGAAAGAATCGTATCAAAAGAACATCGGACGTTTCGGCGTCGGTTCCGGTGCCTCGCGACTCGTCTGCGGTACGATGGCGGCACATCTCGATCTGGAGGAAAAAATCGCTGCGCTGAAACGGGCCGAGGCGGCGATCACCTACAGCTCGGGCTACGCCGCCGCGACCGGTTCGCTCCCGGCGCTCTGTGGAAAAGACGACCTCATCATTCTCGACAAGCTCTGCCACGCCTCGCTCATCGACGGAGCGCGACTGAGCGGAGCAACCCTGCGGATTTTTCCCCACAACGATCTCAACCGTCTCGAGAGTCACCTGCAATGGGCGGCGCGGAGGATCGGCCACGACGGTCGCATCCTCGTGGTCACGGAGTCCGTTTTCAGCATGGACGGGGACCTCGCTCCGCTCGCCGGGATCGTGGAACTCAAAGAACGCCACGGAGCGCTCCTCCTCGTGGACGAAGCGCACGCTCTCGGGGTGCTCGGGCCCCGGGGGCGCGGACTCGCCGCCGCGACCGGGCTGGAGGGACGGGTGGATTTCCAAATGGGCACTTTCAGCAAGGCGGTCGGTCTCTCCGGCGGCTATCTCTGCGGCGTCCGGGCGATGATCGATCTGCTGATCAACCGGGCGCGGAGTTTCATATACTCGACCGCCCCCTCCCCCGCCCTCGCGGCGACGGTGGCGGAGGCCCTCGACCTCGTCTGCGGAGAGCGAGGCGAACGTCTCCGGGCGACTCTGCTGGCCCATCGCCGGGCCTTTGCGGAGGATACCACCAGCGCCATTTTTCCCGTCTTTTTCGGGGAAAACGAAGCCGCTCTCCAGGCCTCGTCCGAGTTGCTGGAGAAAGGTTTTCTCGTGCCCGCGATCCGTTACCCCACCGTGCCGAAAGGGTCCGCCCGCCTTCGTATCACCCTCTCGGCCGCCCATCGGGACACCGATATTTTTTCTCTCAAAAAGGCTCTCGCCGATTTGCGGAGAAAGCCCTAAAACTCTCGTCACCATGAAACAATCCCTGCCCGTCCTCACCTGCGCCCTCATTGCGATGCACGCCCTCTCCGCCGCCGCCCCTCTCGAACCCATCCCGCTCTGGCCCGGGGGAGTCCCCGGAGAAAAGGACCTCTCCCTTCCCGCCGAATCCGTCGAACGAAAGGGTGACTACCAGATCGAGATCATGTCGAACGTGAGCCAGCCCACCCTGACGATCTATCCGGCGGAACAACCCAACGGAGCCGCCGTGCTGGTCTGCCCGGGAGGCGGCTACAACATTCTCGCCTACTCGCACGAGGGCACCGAGGTCTGCGAATGGCTCAACTCGCTCGGGATCACCGCCGGACTCCTGAAATACCGCGTCCCCCGCCGCGAAAACCGGGAAAAACACGAGGCCCCTCTCCAGGATGTGCATCGCGCCATCGGCATGATGCGCACCCGCGCCGAAGAGTGGAAGATCGCTCCCGACCGCATCGGCATCCTCGGGTTTTCCGCCGGAGGCCACCTCGCCGCGATGGGCCTGACCTCGGACGGGAAACGCAGCTACGAGTCCGATCCGGCGTTCGACGCGGTCGGCTGTGTCCCCGACTTCGCGGTGCTGGTCTACCCGGCCTACCTGACCGACGAACAAAATCCCGACCAACTCTCCCCGGAACTTCTTGTCACCGAAAAGACCGGCCCGACCTTTCTCGTGGTGGCGCACGATGATTCCAAATTCGTCGAGGGCAGCGCCCGTTTTTACCTGGAAATGAAACGAAAAGAACGTCCCTGCGAACTGCACATCTTCGCCAAAGGCGGTCACGGATTCGGTCTCAAAAACACCCCGGAAGCAGTGCGGCAGTGGCCCGCGCTGGCGGCGCAGTGGATGGAGGCGATGGGGCTGCTGGAGTGAGGCGCGGCGCGCACATCAAACGCGCTGTCCGAGCCGGCCGCTACCTCCCGGCGTTTTCTCCATAGATCGTTCCGCCGATGAGGTTGCCTCGGGGATCGTAGCAGCAAACAACCACGGTCATGGCCATTCCGTCTTTGTGAAAATGGGCTTTGCCGGCCCCGACGTGAGTGGATTCGTGCCAGATCATCTGGGTGTAGTGGCCCACGCCGCGTTGAAAAAGAGCGCTGTTGAGGACACGGGCGTCTGTCGGCATTTTGGCTTTCTCCGCGTACCAACTCTCGCAGGCGTGGCGCACCGTGAACCCCGAATCGCCGCCGCCGCGACCACCCTGGGCGAGATTCTCCCCGTAGCGATTCTGCCGCGCCGGGAGGTGGGTCATTTGCCCGGTCTTCGCGATGGTCTCGGCGCGTTCCTGGGCATATCGCGCCAGTTCCGGCGACCAACGCAGCGGACGGGTTCCCGCCTCCTTCCGTTTCTCGTTATGATAGTCCACGATCCACTCCGCCTCGCGGGAACTGATCCCGGCCCGGAATTCCTCGCCGGACGCGGAAGAGGACGACCGCTCGCTTCCCTTCACCGGCACACCGCCGTCCGGCGAGAGATAGCTCTCACATCCTCCCGCGCAGAACATTATCACCCCGGCGAGGAGACAGTGGAGAAAGCGGCGCAGCGAGGGCAAGAAGTCGCGATAGAGGACCTCGCCCCGGGCAAACATCTCTTCCTCCAGTTCCTCGCGCCGTTTCGCCGCGAGGGCGGGAAGGAGGCGGGCGGCCCCGGGAAACACCCCTTGGTCCATCCCCTCCCCGACCGCCTCTTCAAAAACCGCGAGATCGTGATGTTCCCCGAGTGACGAGGCCAATTCGCCAGCATCGAGCGCTCCTTTCTCCACGCCTTCCTTTCCCTCCGCATCGAGCGGGGCGAGGAGAGTGAGGTGATAGGAAAGCGCTTTGGTCCGTTTGCGCCAGTCGTGGCAATCTTCGGGATCGCGGGAGCGACGCGCTTTTTCGAAATCCGACAGTCCACGCAGAGAGTGGGAGAGGATCGCGCGAAAGATTGCCTCGCGGGTGACTTGTTCCCAATCCCACTGGCCAATGCTCTGACCGGCTTCGCGAAAATCGTCGCCCGCCCGCGAGATTTTTCCCGGCAATTCCGCATCGAGCAGGCAGGCCGCGTGACGCTCGGCGAAAGTGTCGCGGACCTGTTGCAGCACGTCCCCTGCATCCCCCGGGAAACGGGCTGCGAGTTTGTCGCAGGTGTCCTGGAGCACAAAAGCATCCCGCGCTCCGGAGAAAAGGCGGGCGGCATCGCGGACGAGGCGGTTCGTCCGCGCCAAGTCATCCGGATCGAGGGCGGAACCGGCGAGGAGCAGGACGCTGCGGATCCGTTTGTTGTGTTTCCGCACTTCGTGGATCGCGATGTCGGGATCCTCGTGGAAGCACGCGAGTCGGGAGATCGCCCCTTCCACTTCCTCCAACGCCACCCGCCGACACTCGCCTCCGAGGGCTACTCCGTCCGAAAATGCAAAATCCATTCGCTTTTTTTCCTGTATTCCGAAACGGGGAAATGTCGAGCGCGAAGCGCGGCGTCTTCACGCAGGAGGGCGAAGGACCACTGGGACGGACGGAAGGGACAGGCTAACTATTTTCCGGCCGGGCTTGGGGGGCTGGGCTTGTTGGGCTGGGCTTGTTGGGCGCTTACAAAGCGCCCCTCCTTGGGGGGCAAAGGTGGCTACGGACGCCAGCCTCAAATGGAGAAATTGCCTGTCCCTCGGAGCGCGCTTACGGTGTGGCGGTCCCGTGAGCGCCTTGTCAGCGCTCGGGGGCAGGAGAATTGCTTGCAAAAACGCACGTAATAGCGCACGGTTTGGACATGAAAACGATCACGGCAACTTCTGCCCGCGCGGATCTTTACAACCTGATTGATGCCGCTCTGCAGGATCATCAGCCCGTCCAGATCACGGGAAAGCGAGGAAATGCTGTTTTGGTCCCGGAGTCGGACTGGCAGGCGATTCAGGAGACACTCTACCTGCTCAACATGCCGGGCATGAGGGATTCCATTCTGGAGGGAATGCGTGCAGGCGTTGATGAATGTAGTGAGGATGTAGATCTGTGAGTTACAAGATCGTCTATACGCGGCAAGCCCAGAAAGATGCCAAAAAGCTAAAAGGCAGCCACCTTGCGACCAAAGCACGCGAGCTCATCGAAATCATATCGGAAAATCCGTTTGCATCCCCGCCTCCATACGAAACGC
>CAYLJC010000150.1:0-6791 GCA_964383345.1 uncultured Akkermansia sp.
GGTGCCAGCCGAACTCGGTCTGCTGAGCGCGAAGCCCGTCATCTACGTGTGCAACGTCGCCGAGAGCGACGTCGTCACGGGCAACGCCATGGTCGACAGCGTCAGACAGGTGGCTGCGGCCGAGGGCGCGGACGTCATGGTCCATGACAAGAAGCCCGCCCGGTGCCGAATGGATCACGGGATCTTTGATCGTCTCCCCGAAAGATTCGTTCATCTGGATGAGGCGGAGATTTTTTTTCTTCTGCAGGAGGGCGCGGGCATCACTCTCGAATTCGGGCGCGATGATGACGTCGGTGAAAATCTCGGAAATGACGCGGGCCAGTCCGATGCCGAGAGGGCGGTTGCAGACGATGACTCCGCCGAAGGGTGCCTGGCGGTCGGTCTCGAAAGCTTTTTCCCAGGCGAGACGCAGGTCGTTTTCATCCGCGCCGACTCCGCAGGGGTTGGTGTGTTTCAGGATGGCGACGGCGGGACGTCGGAATTCGAGGATGAGTTCTCCGGCGGCGGCGATGTCAAGAACGTTGGTGTAGCTCAGGCCCTTGCCCTGGATTTGTTTGAAATGATCGCTGAAATCCCCGTAGAGGGAGGCTTTCTGGTGCGGATTTTCGCCGTAGCGGAGCTCCTGGCAGAGGGGGAGGCTGACCGAGAAGGAGGCCTCGGTCTCCTGGGTGTCGTTGAGGTAGGCGGCGATGGCCGCGTCGTAGGCGGCGGTGCGCTGGAAAACCTTGACCGCGAGGCGCTCGCGGGTCTTCAGGGTGGTGGCGCCCTTGTGCTCGTCCATCTCCGAGAGCACAACGGCGTAGTCGGCGGGATCGACCACGACGGTGACGGACTCGTGGTTTTTCGCGGCCGAGCGCAACATGCCGGGTCCGCCGATATCGATCTGCTCGATCGCTTCGGCGTGGGTCACGTCCCCCTTGGCGATGGTTTGCTCGAAGGGGTAGAGGTTCACCACGACGAGGTCGATGGGGAGGATGCCGTGGTCGGCGGCCTGTTGGCGGTGGGCGGGCAGGTCGCGGCGGTAGAGCAGCCCACCGTGAACTTTCGGATGGAGAGTCTTGACGCGACCGTCGAGCATTTCGGGGAATCCGGTGAAGTCCGAGACTTCCGTCACCGGAATGTCCAGAGCAGCGATGAATTTGGCGGTGCCGCCAGTGGAAAGGATCTCCACACCGTGACGGTGGAGACCTCGGGCTAGCTCGTCGAGGCCGTTCTTGTCTGAAACCGAGAGGAGGGCGCGGGATATGCTCATAAGCGTGTTGTCGCAGCATTATCACCGAAGACAGGGGACGCAAGGTGGAATTCCGCAAAAGAAAGCGCCCGCCTCGACGCAGGCCCCGAAGAAGGGGAAAAGAGCCGGAAACTCTAAAATATATCGCGGAACATTTTAAAAAAGGCTTGCCATTTAATTAAGTTTCCTTAATATTTCATCGAACTTAGTGATTACCATCCAACGACATGAAATATTTTTCCCTGCTGCTACTCGGGTTCGCGCTCCTGACCACTTCCTGCAAGAGCACCAAAACGGCTTCGACGAATCCGTATCAGAACAATCCCTACTATGGCTCTTCGGGAAGCACCACGGATTACTCGAGCACCACCTCCTCGGCCAATTATCCCAGCTACACGGAGAGCACCTATGCGCCGCCCGCGTCCGTGCCGGGGCCCTCGGTTCCGAGCGTGCCGTCCGTGCCGACCTACAACAAGCCCACCGCTCCGTCCTATACGGGCACTTCGAACCCCTACAGCAATCCCGTGGGCGGTTCCAGCGCTGCTTCGAGCGGCAGTCACACCGTGGCGAGCGGTGAAAATCTCTACCGCATCAGCCTGAAGCACGGGACCACGGTCGCGGCGATCAAGAGCGCGAATGGTCTCACCAGCGACACGATCCGCGTCGGGCAAGTCCTCCGCCTCCCCTGAGAAACGCGGAGCAAAACGACTTTTTCCCTGAGATACGGAAAGCCTGCGGAGTGAGTGCCGCGGGCTTTTTGTTTGCTTGTTGGGAGAGCGGGGCCGTCAGCGGTTCGGGAGCAGGGCGGGGGTCTTCGCGGCGCGTTCCCGCAGCTCATCTATAGCCGCGAGGATGGCGCTCTCGTTCATTTCGTGGACCTCGAGTTTTTCTCCGATGGCCGGGATGAGGGTGATGGTGAGCCGTCCTCCGAGGTGCTCGCGGAATTCCTCGAGACCGGCGAGGATGGCGGGGCGCCCGCGTACCTCCCGATCGAGATCGGCGGACCAGAGGGAAAAACCGACCGTCTCGATGAGTCCCAGGATCTCCTCCGCGGTGGCGCGATCGAGCAGTCCGATGTGGACGGAATAGAGCAGATCGACGGCCATTCCGACCGCGACGGCTTCTCCGTGACTGACCTGGAAGTGGGAAATTTGCTCAAGTTTGTGCGCGGCCCAGTGTCCGAAATCGAGCGGACGGGCGGAGCCGTATTCGAAGGGGTCGCCGCTGGTGGCGATGTGCTCGACGTGGTTTTCGGCGCTGCGTCGTATCGTCATCTCGAGAGGGCGGGTCTCGAGCCGTCCGAGGGCGGCGCCGTTCGCAAGGAGATAGTCGTAGAAATTGCGGTCGCGGATGAGGGAGACCTTGATCGCTTCGATGATGCCATCCCGACAGGCGCGGGGCGGCAGGCTCGCGAGAAATTCGAGGTCGTTGACGATGGCGAAAGGGACGGAAAAGGTCCCTACCCAGTTCTTTTTGCCGAAATAGTTCACCCCGTTTTTCACCCCGACACCCCCGTCGCCCTGGCTGAGGGTGGTCGTGGGCATGCGGATCAGCCGGATGCCGCGATGGGCGGTCGCGGCACCGAAACCCGCAAGGTCGAGGAAGGCCCCGCCGCCGATCGCGATGACGTAGGAGTGGCGGCAGATTTTGAAAAACTCGATCGCCTGCCAGATTTTCTCGACGAGCGACCAGTTGTTTTTGCAGGACTCGCCGCCCGGGAGGATGAGCGGGTCGGCCACGAGAGTGAGGGTGTCGGCGTGCGCAGTGAAATAACGGGAAATTCGCGCGGCCAGGCCGGGGTTGGTCTCCGCGACGCCGGAATCGAGGAGGACGAGGACCTTCGAAGTGCCGTCGAGGGCACAGGCATCGGCGACGAGATCGCGCAGGCTGTGGTTTTTCGCGTCGAATGCGCCGTGAGTGAAGGCGATGCGATGCTGGAACTGGATGGGGATGGAGCGCTGAATCATCGGAGAGGAGGAAAACATAGCCCCCAATGGAAACGAGGGCAAAGTGACGCGAATGCGGGGGAACGCTTTTCCGGCTCGACCCGAGTGCGGATGTATGAGAAAAATGGGGATGGCGGGTAAGTCGTCACCGTTTCCGAACGTCCACTGAATTGATGAAAGGTCTACTTTCCAGCCTCGTGTTGCTCTCGTTGGTCGGCGGGCTGGCAGCCCAAAGTCCGGAGCCGACGGCGGGGCGACCGGTTCAGGTGATCGCGGACGACGTCGATTACATCCGCTATGAGGAGGAAGCGGAACTGCCCTCGCGGCTCCAGACGGCGGTGGTGCGGTTCGAGAAGGGTGGAAATCTCGTCGATCTCGTCGGGGTGGTGCATCTCGGCGACGCCGCCTACTACGAGAACCTCAATGAGTTGCTGAAAGGATACGACGCGGTCCTCTACGAAATGGTGGGCGGGGCTTCGCCGGGAACCCGCACTGTGGCGGCTCCAGAAGCCGCATCCGAAGCCGCTCCCGAGATGGCCGCCCTGCGTCGGCTGCAGGAGCTGGCCCGGTCTTTTTTGAGCCTGGAGTTTCAGGCGGATCGGATCGATTATTCCGCCCGCAACTTTGTCCATGCCGATGTCGCGTGGGGCGAGTTTTCCGCCCTGATGCAGGCCCGGAATCAGAGTTTCTCGACCTTGTTCACACGTGCCCTGAGTCTGGCCGAGGAAGGGAACGTGGCCGGCCTTCCCAACGACGAGGAAGCCATGGCGGCGATGATGCGGCGCGTCTTCACAGCGGTCATGAGCGGCGACGGCAACGAGTTGAAACGCGGCATCGCTCCGCTCATCAGTGAGTCGGAGAGTTTTATCACCCAGCTCGAAGGGGACGACGGCACCGTCCTCGTGTCCGAACGCAACCGTGTAGTCATGGAGGTGCTGGCCGAGGAGAGCGGAGTGCGCGGAGGAGGGAAGTTCGCCGTTTTCTACGGGGCCGGTCACATGCCGGATTTGGAAAGGCGGCTCCTCGCCGAGGGATTCACCAAAGGGGAAACGATCTGGCTCGATGCCTGGAGTATCCCCGCTACGGAAATCGCCGCAGCGGATTCCTCCGGGCCTGCGGGGGGCGCTCCGTCTTCCGCGGATGTTCTCGGCAGGCTGCTGGAGGACAATCCCGGGATCATGACGACGATCCAGCAACTCGGTTCCCTGCTCGAGGAGCTGCGGGCGGCGGCGGAAGGACAGTCCGTCGAATGAAAGCGGTGCCGCAGGGGCTCCGCAAAAAGCGGATCGAAGATCTCCAGGACGCCGTTCTCGAAATCCTGCTGGTCCGTTTTGGCGCGGTCCCGGAATGTTTTGTCGCGCCGATTCGCGCCACCGGGGACGAAGAACGGCTTCGTGTGCTCCGTCGCGCCGCCGACGCGGCGACCTCTTTGGATGAGTTCGAGCGCGTACTTCTGCGGGAGTGAATCCGTCGCTTCCGGCTCGCGTTTGTCTGCGTCACCGAGGCCGTGCCGGGAGAGTTGTCAGGAGGAGAACGGCGGGTTCCCTGCGTTTTTCCCTCCTCTTTTGCGGAAAAAACGTTCATCATCCCGAACATGCGCATTCTCTCGATGCTCGGGCAAAAGCGGGGCGAGCGGGTCCGCCCCAGGCAGGTCCTTCGCCGGACGAAGCGGGGAGTGGCCGGTCGGGGCAGTGGTTTCCGGGAGATGTTCCGGGTGCGTTTGACGGGAGTTTTGCTCTGTTGCACCGTTCCCGCCGCCTGTGAACGCCGCGCCGTGCCGCAGGTCGTGATCGAGCGGGAACCTTCCGTCTCGGCCCTCGTTTCCACCGTGCTGAACGGAGGCGGCACATTTCGCGACGTGCCCTTTTCCGAACTGGTCGAGATCTCGACGGGTCGGCAGGTCCTCCCGATCAATCCCGACGATCCGGTCGATGGGGAAATCCTGGCATTGATCGACTCGGCGATGAAAAATGTCCTCGTCCGCTACAACCGGCCCGATTCCGAGACCTACGCGGAGAGCCGCATCAACGAAGTCAGCTCCTACTTCGAGCGGGCTCTCATCGAGGAACTCGACGCCGCTCCCGAACTGGAGTGCTCGCATCCGCGCACCGCCGCGGGGAATTTGCAGCGCGCCGGGTATCCCGATCTCCTCGTCCGGCATATCGAGAGCGGCCGCGTCCTCTACCTCGATCCCAAGCTGGTGCGGGAAGGGGCGATGGATTCCAGCCTGCGGACTTTCTATTTCACCCCCCGAACCGAGACGAACAAGATCCTCCACGACGCGCACCATCTTCTCGTCGGGATCGAACACGACGGCAACACCGGAGAATGGCGCTACCTGCGCTGGCATCTCGTCGATTTGTCCCGTTTCAAAGTGCGCCTCAAGGCCGAATTCCAGGCGAGCAACGAGGACATTTATCTGCCCGAACTGATCCTCCGGTCCGGCACCGCCGATCCCTGAGTGGGGCGGGGCTACCGCGTCGTCGGTTTCAGGACAAAAAGGCCGTGGGTGGCCTCATAGGCGTGGTTCGCGTCCATCTCCTTGCGCTCGTGACCGGCTCCCCAGGAATCGGAAAAGTAAATCTTGTTCGCCTTGGAGTTGTAGCCGGTGATCATACGCATGTGACCGCCGCTGGTCTGCTCCTGCAGCGGAGGGGTTTCGGGGAACGCACCCACCTCGAGAGCCCAGAGCAGGGGGATGCCCGCGTCGATGCTCTTCCCGATCATTTTGTGAAAGGCCGCTTCCGGGACGGCGGGACCCACATAGCGACCGTCGATCAACTCGACGAGGCCGTTGCTGTCCCGCACCGCGAGGCAGTTGAAACGGGTTTTGAAAAGATGATCGATCGCCCCGAGTTCTTCGTTGATCGCGAGGATGTTGGTGCCACGGTCGGGATCCGAACCCGCGATCTGGGCGAGTTGGTGCATGTCGCAAGGGATACCGTAGTATTCGAAAAGCCGTTGCACCGAGGCGACGACACAATATCCCTTCGCTCCCTGATCGACCATGGGGATGCCGCGGATGGAGACGCCTCCCTCCTCGATCTCGTCCCGCACGACGCGGTCCGGGAGTTGTGAAAGTTTCACCGAAGCCCCCGCGCGGGACTGCATCGCCGCCTCGTAGGCCCCGCCGGCATCGCGGCGGGCGAGCCGCATGCGGAGGAATTCCGTCTTGCCCGGTGCCTCGTGATTGTGCTCGAGGACCGCTTTGCCCCGCGCCGAGATCCAGAGGAAGCCATCGGTGAGCAAACCCTGGGTCGGTTTCGCCTTCCGCCGCGTCGGCCGCACCTCGAGTTGCTGCCCGAGATGCCTGCCGAGGGCTTGTTTTCGGGCTTCAAAATCACTGAGGGGAATGGCACCGCCGTCGCCCCGGTTGAACACCGAGATGGTCACCCCGAGGAGAGCGCCGTTTTCGAAATCCACGATCATCTCCTCGATCGGCACGGTGCCTTGGATCAGGGTGAGATCGACTTTGAGATTGCCGAGATCCTTGCGCTGGAAAACGGCGCGGGAGCGATCTTCGGTGAGCCATTTGAAATAGGGGTTCCGCGTCCAGTCGCCCTGCTCGAACTGTTTTTCGAGATCGTCGGGCGTGATGCGGTAGGCTCCCGGGA
>CAYLJC010000151.1:0-3189 GCA_964383345.1 uncultured Akkermansia sp.
GGAGCGGCGGGGTGATCCGCTTCGAATGGAACCGGGAAAAGGCGAGCGTTTTTGTGGACGCCGCCTCCCAGTCGGGGGAAAAACAATTCGACTGGGAACACAAGATCACGATGAAATGGGGCCTGAGCGATCTCGGTGACATCCTCGCGACTCTGCAGGGGCAGCAAGCGCGGTCCAAGCTCTTTCATCAGTCCGAGCGCGCCAACAGCGCGTTTGAACTGAGCTATCGAACCGATCCCGAGCGGGCACCGTATCTGATGACCCTGTCCCGTCAGGAGCAAAAGGACAAAACCCTCCGCAAAGTCAGCATTCCTGTCACCCACGGCGAAGCCGCCGTACTGGCCACCGCGGTGGAGACCGCGATCCGTCGTCTCCTGGGGTGGTAAGGGAGTCCGTGATTCGGGAAAAACAGTCGTGCATCCCGCGCCGTATCCTCGTATCGTGTGGAGACCGGTTTTCTCCGACTTTTTGCATGAGCCATTTTCGCCTGCTTTCTCTGCTCCTCCTTTCTGGTTGTTGTTTTGGTTCGGTTCTCCGGGCGCAAACGCCGGCAAAGGAGAAGGAATTTGATCCCTTTTCAGAAGAGGCGGCCGAGGCACTCGCCACCTTGTCGGGGGAGAAAGCCGAGGCCGCCCCTGTGTTTCTGGAGCCGGGCCAGGTCCGTGCCCTCACCGAACTGGCGAAACCCTCCCTCGTCACGATACGGCAGATGGGACGGGACGGCGAACGCAGCGGCACCGGATCGGGGTTTCTCATCAAGGGCGGCCTCGTCGTGACCAACCTCCACGTCATCGGGGAAGGGCGTTCCATTGAGGTGGAACTCCACGACGGCACTCTCTGCGAGGTGACCGAAGTCCATGCCTCGGACCGGCACTACGATCTCGCGGTATTGCGGGTGGATTCGGATGGTAAGAAGCTGCCCGCGCTTCCGCTGGGCGATTCATCGAAGATAGAGCAGGGCGATCTCATCGTCGGGTTCGGCGCTCCCCAGGGGCTGGCCCTGAGCGTGGTGCCTGGGGTCATCTCGGCGATCCGCAAGCTCGATCCGGGCTTCGCGGGAGAAGGCGAGACGCCGGAATTTCCGATGCTGCAGCTCGCCATGCCTATAGAGCAGGGGAACAGCGGCGGTCCGGTGATCAATCTCCAGGGTGAAGTCCTCGGCATCGTCACGCTGCGGCACCGCGTCACCGAAAATCTCGGTTTCGCGGTTCCGTCGAACGATTTGCAGGCGCTCCTCGACACGCCGAATCCGGTCCCGATGAGCCGCTGGCGCACCATCGGCACGCTCGACCCGCGCCAGTGGACGCCGGTGATGGGGGCGGAATGGAGCCAGCGCGGCGGGATCATCCGCTCGCGCCAGGTCGGGGAGGGATTCGGGGGGCGCGCGCTCTGCCTGTCGTCGTTGAAAGTCCCCGCGATCCCCTATGAAGTGGCGGTCTCGGTAAAGCTCGACGATGAGAGCGGTGCGGCCGGTCTGGCCTTCGTTTCTGACGGTCACGACGTGCATTACGGTTTTTATCCCAGCGGAGGAAAAATTCGGCTGACGCGTTTCGAAGGTCCCGACGTCTACAGTTGGAACATTCTGGAGCAGATCGAGGTCCCGGCCTACGTGGAGGGAGCATGGAACCGGCTGCGCGTCCGGGTCGAGAGCGGGAAGCTGATCGCTTGGGTCAACGAGGCGAAAGTGCTCGAAATCGAGGACGACGTTCTCCGCGGCGGGGCGGTGGGACTGTGCAAATTCCGCGAAACGGGTGCCGAGTTCCGGGGCTTCCGGGTCGGGAGCGATCTCTCGGAGAAAGAGATTCCGCCGGAGGAAAAGGAGGCGATCCGCGCTTTGCTGGATCGTTTCGCGGCGGAGGGCGGCGGTGGGGTCATTCTCGACGAACTGGGGCGCGACAGCCCGGGCAGCCGTCAGGTCATCCGAGATCGGGTGGCCGAGCTGGAGGAACGCGTCGCGAATCTGAAAGAACTGGAGTCGGCGGTCTATCGCACCTCCATTTCGCGCGAGATGTTGATGGCGCTGGACCGGCCCGAGAGTGAGGTGGATCTGTTCGAGGTGGGTCTCCAGATCGCTCGTCTCGACGATGCCACGCTCGATCTGGAGCATTATCGCGCGGTGTTTTCGCAACTCGTCGGGGATGCGAAGACCTATGTGGAAAAAAACGCTCTCGAAGGCGGGACGAAAGAAAAGGCCGGGGCGCTGCGGGATTTCCTGTTCAAGGAAAATGGATTTCACGGCAGTCGCGGGGAATACTACCATCACGCCAACAGCTATGTGAACCGCGTCCTCGATGATCGCGAGGGGCTGCCCATCACCCTCGGCGTCGTCTTTATCGAGCTCGCCCGTCGGCTCGGGATCGCGGAAGTCTACGGGGCCGCCCTGCCGGGGAAATTCATGGTCGGGGTGAAGGATCCCGCCGACGAGCTGCGGGATTCGCTCTATTTTGACGTCTTCGAGGGAGGTCGGGCACACACTCGTGAGAGCGTCTCCCGCGTGGTGTTGGATATGACCGGCGGGATCCCCGCGGAATCTGCCTTCGCTCCGGCGGGGGCACGGGAGATCGCGGTGCGGATGTTGCGCAATCTCGTGGATCTGGAGATCAACCGCCGCCAGACGCCGGCCCAGGCGGAGGACTACCTGGAACTGCTCCTCGCGATCCAGCCGGATTCCGCCTACGAACGGTTCCAGCGCGCCATCCTGCGTGTCCAGGCGGCCAAGTTGGACGGTGCCCGCGAGGATCTCGACTGGCTCCTCGAAAACCGACCTCCGGGTCTGGATTATTCGCGGCTGGAGCGATTCCGCGAATCGCTTCCGGAGTGAGCGTACGCGACATCGCGGTTGGCGATCTTCCCAATAAATCCAAAAAAACCGCGCCTGTTTCCAGACGCGGTTTTGGAAAAGGGGCCACGCTCTCGGGAAAACCCGGGGAGCGGACGGATTGGATCTTCAGGCCTCGGCGGCTTCGTCGGTGGTGGTGACGAGGGCGTCGACCCATTCGATCAGAGCCATCGGCGCGGCGTCCGAGCGGCGCTGGCCGAGCTTGATGATGCGACAATATCCTCCCTGACGATCCGCACTGGCGGGAGCGATCTCTTCGAAAAGGATCTTGGCGCTGCGCTGGGCGAGCTGGTTGCTGCCGAGCAGGGTGATGGCGCGGCGACGGCTGTGCAGGCTGTTCTTTTTGCCGA
>CAYLJC010000151.1:3199-6776 GCA_964383345.1 uncultured Akkermansia sp.
CTCGGCGAAAGGACGCAGGGCCTTGGCTTTTGCGAGGGTGGTGGTGAGTTGGCGGTGCTCGATCAAGCTGGCGGCGAGGTTGCGCAGGAGCGCCTCGCGGTGCGATTTGTCGCGCTGGAGTTTGACGGTTTTACTTCTGTGTCTCATCGGGAATGGAGGGTGGAGAGGAAGGCCGGAAAGCGCTTCTCACGCGATCCGGCGGTCGGGTCAATCGTGAATATTCTGGGCGATGAGGGCGGCGAGGCCGGGTCCTTCCAAGCCGCGATCACCACCACCGAGAAGGGAGGAGGTGAAGGACTGCTCGAGCAGACTCGGATCGATGGACATGCCGAGAGAGAGACCCAGTTCGTGGAGTTTGTCCTTGATCTCGTTGAGGGATTTCTTGCCGAAGTTGCGGTACTTGAGCATCTCGGCTTCGCTCTTCATCGCGAGTTGCCCCACCGTGGTGATGTTGGCGTTGTTGAGACAGTTGGCGGCGCGGACCGACAGCTCGATTTCGTTGACGCTCATGTTGAGGAGTTTCTTCAGCTCGGCGTTCTCTTCGCTCTGGGTCTCGGGGCGGTCTTCGATGAGGATCGCGTCGTCGTCGTAGTTGACGAAGACATCGAGGTGGTGGCGGAGAATGGCGGAGGCCTGGAGGAGCGCGTCGTGCGGCTCGACGCGTCCGTCGGTCCAGATCTCGATGATGAGTTTGTCGTAATCGGTGCGCTGTCCCACCCGGGTGTTCTCGACGGCGTATTTGACGCGTCGCACCGGAGAGAAAATGGAGTCGATCGGAATGACCCCGATGGGCATGTCGGGATGTTTGTTGTCCTCGGAAGTGTTGAAGCTGCGGCCGACGCGGACTTCCATCTCCAGGTTGAATTTGGTGTTCCGGTCGAGGGTGCAGATGTGGAGATCCTTGTTCACGATCTCGTACTGCGCGATCTCCTGAATGTCGCCGGCGGTGACGGCACCGGCTTTGTCCACGGAGAGGGAGAGGGTCGCGGGGTCGCGATCATCGAAATGCTTGAAGCGGATCTGCTTGAGATTGAGGATGATCTCGGTGACGTCCTCGACAACTCCGGGGAGGGAGGCGAATTCGTGCTGCGCCCCGGCGATGCGGACGGAGGTGATCGAAGCTCCCTCCAGAGAGGAAAGGAGAACGCGGCGGAGGCTGTTGCCGATGGTGTGTCCGAATCCCGCTTCGAAAGGTTCCGCCGTGAATTTGGCGTAGGTATCGGTGGCGGTGTCTTCGTCTTTGACGAGACGATCAGGGATCTCAAACGGGGCGAGTGCTTTGGCTTTGGACATAGGGGGTGTAGGTAGCCGGGTTTCCCAGAGGCAGAGCCATGACTTCTCACCCAACAGCGGTGAAATACCAAGGACCGACGGCAATTAACATGAGGCTCAGGGCGCGGAATATGGGCCATATCCGCCCGAAGTAAACCGTTTTTTTCGCCTCCGCGCTCCGTCGCTCCGCCGGGGATCTTTCCCGTCACGTCGGAGCCGGCCTATTTTGCTTCGTCTTTGGCCTCGGTTTCCGGTGTTTCGGCGGATCGGGCGGCTTCTTCGGCTTCGCGCTTTTGGACGTCTTTGGGATGTTTGGAAAAGGATTCGAAGACATCCCCGACGACTTTGTCGGCGAGTTGGCCCAGTTCGTCCAGGATGATGGCCTCGGCTTCGGGTGTGAGGTGGGAGCGGTTGGGTTCATATCCGCCCACGCCATACGAGTCCGCCGTGGCGATGTAGCCGATGTTTCCGTTGGCGTAGCCCACGATCACGGGGATGGCGCGGTTGGCGATGGCCTCTTCGAGTTGGAACCCGAACTCGACCATGGGTTCGCCGGGCATGGTGAGGAGCAGATAAGGACCGATCTTCATGGCCATGAGCTCGGCCGGTTTTTCCGCTTCCTTGCCGGGGAGCATGACCACTTTGCTCGCCACCCGGATGGGGTAATAATGGGTCCGCTTTTGTAATTCCTCGCGCACCACGGAGCGCGAGAGCGCCCGGACGACAGCGCCACCGAGATCGCGTCCGGCCCACTGGATATCGGCCTCGTCGGCGCAGCGGTAGGGAAAGCCGGGCAGGTTCGGCCGGATATCCCCGGCGCATCCCTGGAGAAAGAGGGCGTTGGTCTCATTGCCGTAGACGGCTTCGACAAAGGTCTGCGCCTCGCCCGGAAAATCGGCGCTCATTTTCGGGTAGCCGGTCGCGTAGGGCATGGTTCCCTTGTCGCCCCAGGTGAAAAAACAGGGGTGGCAGACGGCGTGCATGAGCACCGCCATCGGCGTGAGCGAGCGACCGTCGTCGAAGCGGAGCACCTTCACCCGGGGGTCGTTCGGCCCGTCGGGATTCAGGCTCACGACGGCGCGCCCGTCGATGACTTTCCGGCGGTTGATACCGAAGGTGATCCAGTCTTCGCCGTATCCCACCGAGACCGGACGCAGGTCGGACGCCGCCTTCTTGGCTGTCGCGGTGAGTTTGGTGATGAGTTCGGCACCCCATCGCATGTTTTCGATGAAGCTGGGTGCCGAATGGTTGTGGGATGCGGTGATGAGGATGTTCTCGGCGGGGATTCCGGTTTCCTTTTCGATTTGCTCGCGGGCCGGTTTCACCAGTTCCTCCCACGCGCCGATGGTGTCGAGAGTGATGATCGCCGCTTTTGTTTCGCCGTCGTCTAGGACGAGGACTCCGGCGCGGAGGGGGTCGCGCACCCCGTGGACGACCCGCCTGTGCCCGGTGACCTCGATCCCCTCGGTATCGGTCGGAGTGATGTCCACTTTGGCGGCTCCGGCGCGGAGGTTGGAGCGGACCGGGAAGGTTCCGTCCGCGAATTCCTGCGCGGAGGCACCGAGGATGGCGAGCACCGAAAGAGAGAGGCCGCAGACGAGGGAGAAGGAGAGCGATGGGAAAGAAAAGCGGTTCATCAGGCTGACGGAAAAGGGGCAGGATAGGCGGACCATCCGCCACAAATCAAACTCTTTCCTCGCGGCGAAGGAGGCGCGATTGTGGGGGAAAGAAGGCGTTTTCACTCCACGCAAAAACCCCCGCGGCGTCCCGCGGGGGTTTTTGGATTCCGGCGCTCCCGGGGAACGAGTTTCTCCGGGACGCGTGACATGGAGCGGGTTACTTCTCGGCCTGTCTGTTGGAAAAGTCGGGTTTTGTTGCGGTCGCCGGGGAAGCGGTGGCGCGAGGCGCGGTTTTCGCCGGATCTGTCGGACCCGCCGGGCGTGGGGAGACGGCTTCGGTTGGGGAGGCGGACTGCGGTTTTTTTCCTTCGGCTCCGGCCCGCCAGAAGGAGAGTCCGCCGCCGGGTTCCCACACATTGGCGTCCCAGGGGGTGAGGAGGAGAGGGGACACCATTCCTCCGTCCGGCTCCGCCGCGCGGAGTCCGGCGGGAAAAGCGACAGTGACGAGGGCGAGGAGAGCGAGGAGATGCATCATGGAGAGAAGCCGGACCAGGGGGTAGTTGGCTTCTCTAAATTATAATAATTATGGTAATTGTCAATATAATAAAACAAAACGGAAATCTTTCGGGTGATCAGACCCGAAAGAGCGCTCCCATTTTTCGTCCGAGGAGGATCCCGGCGCCGAT
>CAYLJC010000152.1:0-6714 GCA_964383345.1 uncultured Akkermansia sp.
CGGCGGTGGATTTGGTGCTGGGCCAGGCCTGGGTCTGGCGCTGTTGGAGGAGCCAGACGCGGCAATCGTCGGCGGCCTTTTCGTGGCCGCCGATTTCGCGGAAGACCTCGATCATCATGGCCTGCGTTTCGATGGGGGCGCGATACCACCACCAGTGCTCTTCGGTGTCGCGCCAGTAGCGACCGAGTTCCTCGTCGTGGAGAGAGCGTTCGAGGAGGGAAGCAACGATGGCGGCGGGAGTGGTTTTGTCGCCGAATCGTTTCAGTCCGAGAGCAACGTGGGCCTGGGAGAGGCGCGGCAGTCCGGGCCATTTTTTCTCCGCGAGATTCCGGAAATAATCCAGCGCGGTCCGGTGCTCGGGCGCGGGGGGGCGACGTTCCAGAAAGAAGCTGCGGGCGTAGAGATAGAGCGCCTCGATGCTGCCGAAACGCTCCGTTTTTTCGCGAAGACAGGTCTGGTGGCGTTCGTGAATCCACGCGTCGAGACGGTCGAGGGCGCGGAGAGCGAGTTTGTCGTCCACGGGCACGCCGAGGTGGGCGAGTCGTCCGAATCCGCTCACGAGATAGAGGGTGACGAATTCGTTCTCCCGTCCGCCGGGGAACCAGGGCCAGGCTCCGTTGTCGATCTGCATGGATTCGAGTTGTGTCAGGGCGGTGGCGGTTTCGCGGTCGAGTCGGTTCGCTTCAAAGAGGAGGCCGATCCGTTTCCGTGCCTGGGTTTCGTCCTTGGCCTCGCGCAGCCAGGGGGTTTCCTCGATGAGGACGCTCTTGAGTTCCTCGTTTTTCAGGAGCGGACTCTCGAGGGCATCGGGTTGCGCTTCGCGCCAGAGATCAAAAACGCGGCGGATTTTTGGATTGGAATTCGCGAGGTGTCGGGCGAGGGCGTTGGCATAGAGCCGGTTGAAAACCTGCTCGGCGCATTGGTGGGGATATTCCATGAGGTAGGGGAGCGACTGCACCGCATACCAGGCCGGCTGCGAGACCACCTGGGCGGTGAGGGATTGATGCCGCAGGGTCTCGGACGTTCCGCTCTCCAGCAACTTGGGCAGGGTGAAGGTCTTTTCGCCCGCGTCGCGAATGGGCAGGGTGACGGACTCGGTCAGGAGAATGCGGCGCGAGAGCACCGGGAGCCAGCCGACTTCACCGTCGGAGACCGCTCCGGTCGAGGCGACGGCGCGGTAGTGGAGGAATCCCTGGCCATCGGGCACGGCGATTTTCCACGAGTAGGTGCGCGACTGGTTCGCGGGCAGATCGAGAGTTTGTTCGGGGGCTTTATTGTCGAGGGCGGAATCGACGTTTGTCAGGGTGGCGGCGTCGGAGAACTCGAGGCGCACTTTGCCCTTCATTGCGGCGGCGCTTTTGTTGGTCACTTTGACGGTGAACTCGACGAGATCGCCTTCGCGGAGAAAGCGCGGGGGATTGGGCTGCACCATGAGATCCTTGGCGGTGACCGTCTCGCCGGTGAGCAAGCCGGAACGAAGCTGGCGGTCATGGGCGAAACCGAGGAAATTCCACGTCGTGAGGGCCTCGGGCATGGTGAACTCAAGGCGGACGGTGCCGTTTTCATCGGCGGAAAGATGGGGGAAAAAGAAGGCGGTCTCTTCGAGGTTTTTCCGCGCGGTCACCTCGCTCCAGTCGATCGGGGTGCCGGAGGATTCCGCCGCAGGCTCCGAAGCGGGGGCGGGGGCGGACTGTTCCTGTATCGCTGCTCCCGCAATCGCCGCAGGGGCAGCGGCGATGTCGCCAAAAGGATCGCCGCCCGCGTTTGCCAACTCCATCGTCGAGAAACGCACCGCTCTCCCCCGGCTGACCGGACTTTTTCCGAAGAGATCGTGGTGGTGGCGCGAGAGCGTCGAGAGCCACGGCGGGAAGCGTCTCCACTCCGGATAGGTGCCCTCGTAATGGGGGCGCCATTGCGCGACCGATCGGAAATGCGAAACCCATTCATTGTGGAAGCGGCTGTGGCGCTGCGAGGAATCGTGGTAAAAGGCGGCCAATCCATGCGGCCAACGATGGGGGAGAAAGGCATCGAGGGAGGCGTCGTAGATCGCGGCGACCATTTCGACGGGGTCTTCCTTTGTCGCGCCCTCGACCACGAGGGTCCACGTTTCTTCGGCCCCCGGTTCGAGTTTGTCGCGCATGCGTTCCCAGCGCAGGGAGTATTCCTTGTTCGTCCACGGGACCGAGACGGAGCGGCTCGTGAGGTGGGCACGATTTTCCCGCACTTGGGTGAGATGCAGGATGAAGCCGCCGCGTTCCTTTTCCGTCACGGGCAGGGTGATGATTTGCTGGGTGCGGTTGGGTTCGGTCCAGAAACGCTTCACGATCTTGCCGCGATGTTCGATCTCGACGAAGGCGCGCCCGCTCTCGTAGCCGGTGCCCCAGAGGGCCTCGAAGGTCTCGCCCGGTTGCAGGGTCCACTCTTTCGCCGAGAGATGATGCGGCAGACGAACGGGAAACGCGGTTGCCGCCGGATCGAGGACACGGAGCGGGAGGAGCGCGGTGACGGCACGGCCGTTGCGGTCCTTGCTCTCGAGGACGGCGCGGTATTCTCCGGCGGCGAGTTTCACCTCCAGAGTGGCCTCGCCTTTTTCGTCGGTGTGGAATTCGTCGCGCTGGACCACTTCGCCGAGGGGCCAGTGGTTGGGATCGGAAAGGTCGGGATCGGTTGGCTCCGTCCCACGCGGTGACCAGCCGCGACCTGCGAGGCGGGGGCGGACGACCTGCCCGGGGGCTTCGAGCCGGTGAACTGTCAGGGTTCCGGCCGCAGGCAAACCCTGTCCGTCGAGAGAGGAGGTGTTCACCGTGAGAGCGACCGGTTCGGTGATCGTCTGCCAGTCCTCCGCCGAGAGTTCGGCCTTCAGCGCGGTGTAGCCGACGGTGATACTCGTCGAGTCGGACCGCGTTTCTCCGGCGCTGTCGGTGACATCCGCGTGGAGGGTGAAGGCAAAGGAAGGTTCGGCTTTTTCCTCGATCATGAGGTCGGGCTCGGCGGGGAAACGAATCTCAAAGTTGCCGTCCACACCCGTCTTGGCGACGCCGTGGGCGATTTCTTTGGCCCCCTGATGACTTGGCGGGAAAAACCATCCGCACCAGCGCAGCCAGCCCGGCCAGCGGGCCTCTCGGGTGACGCGCCAGCGCACTTCCGCTCCGTCGACGGGAGCTCCGGCATAGGATTCCGCTTTTCCGGTCAGGGTGACCATTTCGCCGAGCCGGGGGGATTCTGTCGGCTCGGCGAGAGTGACCCGGAAGCGGGGACGTTTGTATTCTTCCATCGCGATCGCGACGGTGCCACGATGGCCTTCCTCGGCGAGGGTGTAGCGTCCCGTGAGGCGACCTTTCGGCGCGGTGAACGTCCCGCTGAAGCCGCCGCGCGCGTTGGTCTTCACTTCGAGGGACTCGACCGTCTCGCCGTTGGCGTCGCGGAGGTGGATGGTGAGTTTTTTGTCTGGCAAGGTCCGGTAGTCGTTCTTTGCCGTATTGGCGTGGGCGTGGATGCCCTTGAAATGGATCGTCTGGCCGGGGCGGTAGATCGAGCGATCCGTGAAAAGCCAGGTTCGGAGCGGATCGGGTTTTCCGTCGCCTCTGCTCCACAGATGCATCTGATCGCTCGTCACGGTCGCGCCGTCATGTGTCGCGAGAAAAAGAACGGGTTGGTCCTTCGCCTTTTCTTTGAAAAACCCCATCGGGTCGGTTTTTTTCCGCACCGGATCGCGTGACCAACGTCCGTTTTTGTTGACGCGCCACACGTCGATGACGGCTCCGGCGACAGGTTCGCCGCTGCGGGCGTCGAGGACAAATCCTTCGGCCCCGTCGGGGGCCTGACGGGTGATCAGGGCGAGCGGCGAGATCCACAGAGTTGTGGCCGAGAGTTGGTTGTCCTCGCTCGCGAAATCGGCTCCGGCGCTGGCGATGAGCAGGTAAAATCCCGGCTTTTGCTCTACCGGAGCGGGGACGCGGACGGTGCGTGGGCGGTAGTCTTCCGTTTTTTCCAGAGAGACGGACCAGGAGTGGACCGGATCCTCCCGCAAGGCGGCGAGGACGTCGTCGCGATTCACATTGTCGGGCGTCTCCCAGCGTGTTTCGGAGAAGGTCCACTCGCGCGGGACGAGGCGGAAATGAGTCTCGGTGATGTTGCGGTAGGTGATTTCGATCTCGGGACCGGCGGCATTCCAGACCTGCTCGGTGCCGATCGCGAGTTCGCGTGCTTCCATGCGTTTTATGAGATTGCGGCAGGCAACGGCAAAAACGGAATCGGGAAATTTTTCCGCAGCGGTGCGGGCGATGCGGTGGGCTTCGACATACTCTTCGGAGGCCATGAGTTGTTCCGCGAGGGTGGCCGCCACGGCGAGACCGGCTTCTTCCCCGGCATGTTCATCCCACAAGGCCTCCAATTGCTCGCGGGCGCGGGTTTCGGCCGTTTCACCGGAAGCTTCGTCCGCAGCCCACTGGATCCGTCCGAGGTCGATGAGGACACGTGCGGAAGGATCGGCGTCGGCGGCGTGGAAGCGCAGCAGTTCCTGATACAGCAAAACCGCCCGGAGCGTCGGGGAATGCGTGTCGGTCGATTCGGGTTTCCAGGCGAGGAATTCCGCCATGGTGCCGAGGGCGGGGGAGTCGGCGTCGAAGCCGAAGGCATCCTGCGGCTTGGCACCGGCCTGTTCGGCGGCGGTGTAAAAAGCCAGGGCCTCATGGGCGAGGAAATCGTAAAGGGTGGGGCGGAAGCGGTCGGGCACGTTGCCTTTTTCCAAAAGGGTGTCGAAGTCGGCGATGGGGATCTGCCCGAGGACGTCCGCATTTTCCAGCGCCGCACCATACCGCAGATCGATTTCCCGGAAGAGACGGGGCAGATCCCAGGTTTCAAAATCCTCGCCCGGAGCTTCGTTGGTGCGGGTGCGTTGCAGCAAACGCCAGCGGTTGTGCTCGAAGTAGACCCAATAGGCCTCGGCGAGGAGGGTTTTCAGAATGGGGGCGATCTCCGCCGGTGCTTCGGTCAGGGCCGCCTCATATCGTCGTATCCTTTCCTCGGGCTGATCTCCCTGGATCCGGGTTTCCGCGACAACGCGGTAGGCGACGGCCTTGGCCAGTTCGGGCCAGGCTTTTTCCTCCCTGGCGGCGGTGGCGATGTCGTCGAGGACCTCGATGGCCGATTGGGGGAGCGCTCCCGCCAAATGCTCTTCGACCTGTTTCCATTCGGCTTCGCGGGGCGCGGCGGAAGAGGATACCGGCAGGAGGGGGAGAATCAGGGCGAGGCAGGCGAGGGCGGGGCGGAGAAGGCTCATTGTTTCCCTGTAACGGATGAAACCCCATGGCGAAGTCAGAAAATGGCAAGAAAATGAAGCCGAACAGCCAAAAAGCGAACGGCGGCAACGCTAATCTTCCTCCGCGAGCAGCCTTCTTCTGACCAGGTCCGGATCCGCCTGCCGCGATCCGGGCATCGGTTCGCCGGGAGCGCCTAGGGACGCCGGAAAGGCCTTGCCCGCCTTTCCCATCCAGCCGCTGCGGGGAAATCCGGACGCGCCTTGCCGGATCTGCCCCCGCGACGTCTCGCGACGAAAGAGGATGAGAAATGAGGGTTGACATGTCGGATGCGGACCGTCAGTCTCATGGGACGGAATGAGAAAGAATCAGGAAACGATCCGTATGATCTTCTCCGCTTATAATCCTCTCCGGGTGCTGGCCCTGGCGACCTTTTTGGTTGGCTCCTCCGCGAGGGCTCAAACGGTCGACCCGCGCATCGCGGCTGCGCAGGCCGACTTTGAACACGAATTTGTGCAAGGTGTGAGAGTGCTTCAGAACAGATATCGCAAGGCGCTCGAACAACATCTGAGAGATTTCACCCGGTCGGGCGATCTCGACTCGGCAAAGGAAGCGTTCGCGGAACTCAAGGCCGCCAAGTCCTGGCACAGCATTCACCGGGTCCACGGCGAGAGTCGGCTGCGCAACGAGGAATTGCAAAATCTGAGGAAACACTACGAGGCCGCCCTGCAAAAAACGATTTCCCCGATCGTGTCCCGACAAGCCCGGAGGTTGGAGGTCCTGAAGCGGCGTTTGACGCAGAGCGGAAACTTTCACGACGCCACGAGGATCGAGGAGGAATTGCAACGGCTGGAGCAAGGGGAATCCATCCCGGTTGAGGCGGCCGCCCGAACGCATTTTTCCAGCTTCGACAAGAATGAGTTCGCCGAGTGGCTCACGGGAATCACGGTCCGGTTCTCCGGTGTTTTTTCCGGGGAAACGTTTCTCACCTTCGACGGCAAGGAGATGACCTATACCTCGAAAACAAAGCCCGTCCAATACCGGTATAGCGTTGCGGGCCCGCGCACGGTCGAGGTGGCCAACGGCGGCTGGCGCCTCGATTTTTCAAAAGATCTCCACTCGGGGACTTTCCAAACGAAGGACAATTCTTATGAAATCCAGGTGCTTTTCGAACGCGGTGGAGATCCGCCCCCGGAGGGCGCGGGCGGGCGATAAGGCGGCGGGGCGGGGGAGATGCGTTTTTCGCCACGCGGATTCTTTGAGAGCCCGGTGATCTCTCCGCGTTGTCACATCCCCAGTCCGTAACGGAGCAGCGCCTCGGACTCCATCGAGACGGTCTTGGTGCTGTTGCAGCCGAGGACGACGGCGACGACGCTTTTCCCGTTGGCTGTGGCGGAAGACACGAGGCAGCGACCCGCCGCGTGGTAAAGGCCCCAGCAGTCCTTCAACCAGTCGC
>CAYLJC010000153.1:0-6696 GCA_964383345.1 uncultured Akkermansia sp.
CTCGCGGTAGGCGCCCTTGACGAGGCGGATGCGCGCGCCCATGGCCGAGAGCCGTTCCTCGTCCTGCTCGGTCCGATGGAGGTCGGCCTGCAGGACGACGCCGATGTTGCGATGCCCCTGATCCCAGAGCAGGTCGAAGATGTCGAGCGTGGCCTGCGTGTAGGCGGAACTCTCCATGTCGATCCGGATGAAGAAGCCGTCGGCGCGCTCGAGAATCCTGCGCAGGTTGTCCACCGCCGTCGCCTTGTCCACGTCGAGGCCGAGCTGGGTCAGCTTCAGCGACAGGTTGCGGCCGATACCGGCCTCTGTCACGGCCGCGATCAGGTGCAGGTACTCCCGTGTGGCCGCGTCGGCATCGGCCCGCGTCCTGACGCTCTCGCCGAGCTGATCCAGCGTCTGCAGCAGACCGCGGGCCTCGACCGCCCGGGCGGCGGCCATCGCCTCGTCCACGCTCTCCCCGGCGACGAGAACCGGGGCGGTCGCGGCGGCCTTGTCGCGGGGACGCCAGTAGATCGAGGCCGCCACCCCCTCGGCGAGTTGTCTCACGAATCCGGGGAAGTCCGGCGCCCGCGTCTGCACGAGCCAGCGCCCGTCGAAATGATCGACCCACACCTCCGAGGCGGCGTCGTGCAAAATGCGCCAGGCGGTGGTGTCGGGAGTGGGAGCGGGGAATAGTCTTTTCACGGTGACGGTCGGTTGCAATCCTGCCATCTCTTTCTACCTTGCGAAACCATGAATTCCGACCTCTCCGCCACCCTCGACGCCGCCCTCGCCTCCGGAGATCTGCTCCGAAGCAGTCACGAAAATATCATCGGTTTTCTCGGAAATTCCGCCGACCCGCTCTACGAGGCCTCGGTCGCTTGGCTCGCGAACGAGGGGCACTGGAAGGAGCTGAACAATCGGTTTTTCAAAAAACTCAGCTTCGGCACCGGCGGTCTCCGCGGGCGATCCATCGGGGAGATCGTGACCCCGGCGGAACGCGGCAACGCTCCGGAAGACGCCCGCCCCGAATTCCCCTGCGTCGGCACCGGCAATCTCAATTACCACAACATCACCCGCGCCACCCTCGGTCTGGTGAGGCACCTCCTCAGGAGCCACTCCGGCGAGGGACGACCCTCCCTCGCGGTTGCCCGCGACACCCGCTATTTCGGAAAGGAATTCGCCGAGCGAGTTACCCGGGTCGCGGTCGAGAACGGGGTCGATGTCTACCTTTTCGCCGAGCCCCGCTCGACTCCACAACTGAGCTTCGCGGTGCGCCACCTCGGGACGACCTCGGGAATCGTCCTCACCGCGAGCCACAACCCGCCTCACGACAATGGCTTCAAAGTCTACAGCAGCGACGGTGCCCAGGTCCTCGAAGAGGAAGCGAAGGCCATCATCGCCGAAGTCGAAGCCGTCACCGGCGAAACCTACGAGCCCGTCGCGGAAGAGCGCCGCGGCCGGGTTTATCCTCTCGGAGAGGAAATGGACGAGGTCTACCTCGCTCGGCTCGAGACACTCCTCCTCGATCCCGCGATGGTCAAAGAGCAGGGCGATCTCCGGATCGTCTTCACCAACATACACGGCACCGGCGGCACGATCTCGCCGAAGCTCCTGCGCCGTCTCGGGTTCACCTGTGACACGGTCCCGGCCCAGGATGTCGAAGACGGTGCCTTTCCCACGGTGAGATCACCCAATCCCGAAAACGCCGAGGCCCTGCAAATGGCGGTCGATCAGGCCGAGGCCAGCGGAGCCGACATCGTCATCGGGACCGATCCCGACGCGGACCGGATGGGCGTGGTCGTGCGGAACAAAGAGGGGGAAATGACCCTCCTCACGGGAAATCAAATCGGGTCGCTGATCGCCTACCACCGGATCCTCGCCTTCACCGAACAGGGTATTATCAATCCCGCGAACCGCGACCGCGCGGTCATCGTGAAGACCTTCGTGACGACGGAGTTGCAAACCGCGATCGCCGCGCATGGCAATGTCAAAATCGTCAATACCCTCACAGGATTCAAATACATCGGCGGCAAATTGCGGAAGTACGAGAACGCGATCCCCGCCGAGCTTCGGGAAAACTACCGCCAGCTCTCCGATGTCGAGACCCGCAATCTACGCTTCGCCCATTCGCGCTTTTTCGTCTTCGGTGGCGAGGAGAGCCACGGCTATCTCGGCGCGGATTTCCTGCGGGACAAGGACGCCAACGGCGCGGTGGTGATGTTCGCCGAGGTGGCGGCCTTCGCCCGTTCCAAGGGGATGACCTGTGTCGAACTGCTCGACGAGCTTTTCATCCGCCACGGCGTCCATCTCGAGGGCCAGCACGCCGAAACCCTCACCGGTGCCGACGGTGCCGCGCAGATCCAGCGCCTCGCCCGGAGCTACGCCGAGTCGCCGCCGAGAGTGATCGACGGGTCGCCCGTGGTGCGGGTGCGCGACTTCGCGAACGAGGATTTCATCGACGAGGAAGGCGACCCCGTCCCGAAGGAGAAAATGGTCTTCGTCGATCTGGAGGATGGCCGGGCCTTCGCGGTGCGGCCTTCGGGAACCGAACCGAAGATCAAATTTTATCTCTATCAGCGACCGCGCCCCGGTTGCGGCGGTGTCAACCAGCCCGAGGAGCTCGCCTCCGCCAAAGAGATCGCCCGCTTGTCTTTTGAAGCCCTCAAGACCGCCGTCCTCGCCGACATGCGCGCGAGATTGGAAGGGTGATCCGACAGGATAGGGACGGTGCCTTGGTTTGCCCCGTCCCTCCCGCCTCGCGGCGACGTCGTTATTAAAACCCGAGTCCGGGGGGCAGACCGAGTCCGGCGGTGAGTTTGCCCATCTCCGCCTGGCTCATCTCCTTGCCCTGTTCGATGGCCTGCTTCACCCCGCTGAGGACCAGGTCTTCGAGCAACTCAACATCTTCGGGATCGACCACGGCGGGATCGATTTTGATGGAGAGCACTTCCCCGGCTCCGTTCGCCACGACGGTGACCTTGCCGCCCGCGACGCTGGCGGTCACTTCCTTGGTGGCCAATTCCGCCTGCATCTCGCCCATTTTTTTCTGCATCTGCTGGGCCTGTTTCATCATTTTGGCGATGTTCATAGTCTCTTCTCGGTCGTTAGCGGTTCACGGGGGTTCAGGATGGGGTCAGGATTGGATGATACGCGCCTCGAAGGTCTTGAGGGCCTCCTGGATGAGCGGATCGTTGGCAAAGTCATCGGGCGAGGTCCCGCTTTCGTCCGGTTCCTCCGCTTCGGGAATCCCGACGACGGACTCGTCGATGGGTTCGGCGGCGAAGTCCTCCTCCGGCGGTTCGGGTGCTTCGTCTTCGATCTCGACCAGGGAGACGGGTTCGATCTCGGCGCTCACTTCGATGACGAAGCACACCGGCTCGGGAGCGAGCGCGGATATCTGCCGCTCGATGTCTTTTTCATAGCGCGAGAGTGAATCCCGGAAAAAGCGTTGCTCCGGGGAAAAGCCGATTACAAAACTCCCCTCGCCGTGGCGCACGAAACTCGCCGCGGAAAGCCAGGTTTCGAAAAGCGAATTGGTCGCGATGAGGGCGGTACGGGCGGCTTCCCAAAGCGCGGCCCCCTCCAGTTTTCCGGTGGTGGCCCGGGGTGTCTCCGCCGTCTCGTCGTGCGCGGGAACCGTCGCGGGAGGATCAGCGGGTGCGGCGGCGGTCTTCGCCGGGGCCGCTTCGCGCTTGTTCTGCAAATCCTGGAAGGAATCCATCAGCGATCCGCCGACGGAAGCCGCGCCCTCGCTTTCATCGGAAGACGCTTCCTCCGCACGGGACTCGTCCGGGGCGGTCTCCGGTGCCGTCACCACCTGCGGAGCGGTCTCCACGACCGGCGCGGCGGCCCTGCTCACAACCACCCCGGTCGCGGGCAGATGTTCCGCTGCGGTCGCCGCCGAGGAGACCAGGGCGATGACATCGTCGAGATTCGGCTCGGAGACGGCTTGGATCGCCTTGATCACACCGATTTCGAAATGCAGCTTTTTGTTCGCCGCCCACTTCATCCGCGCATCGGTCTCGGCGAGCAGGTCGATGAGCTTGAGAATGCGCCGCGTCTCGATCAGGTCCGCCTGTTTCCCGATGCTTTCCCGCACTTCGGAGGGAACGTCCCCGGCGCTGGCCTGGGGATCAACTTTCCGCACCAGGACATTGCGAAAATGCCCGATGAGGTCGGCGAACAGGCGCGAGAGATCCTTGCCCGCCTCGGCGTGTTGGTGGACACACTCGAGCGCGGCCGCGTTCTCCCGGCGCAAGATCAGGCCCCCGAGTTCGGCGATGGCTTCGGCGGAGTTGAACCCGAAAATGTCGAGCACATCGGATTCTTCGATGCTCTCCCCGCAGAAGGCGACGAGTTGATCGAGCATGGACTGGGCGTCGCGCATCCCTCCCTCAGCGCCCTTGGCGATGGTGTAGGCGGCCGCCTCGTTGAGTTGCAGGCCCTCTTCTTTCGCGATGTGGAGAAGGTGCCCGGCGATGATCTCGGTGGGAATGCGACGCAGGTCGAACCGCTGGCACCGGCTGATGATGGTCGGGAGAATTTTCTGCGGCTCCGTCGTCGCGAAGATGAATTTCACATGGGCGGGAGGTTCCTCGAGTGTCTTGAGGAGGGCGTTGAAAGCCGCCGTCGAGAGCATGTGGACCTCGTCGATGTAATAGATCCGGAATTTCCCGGAGCTGGGGGCGAACTGCACCGTCTCGCGCAGTTCGCGCACATCGTCGACGCTGTTGTTGGAGGCCCCGTCGATCTCGAGGACATCGAGGCTGTTCCCCTCACCGATTTCTTTGCAGATCGGATCGTCGGGATCAAAGTCGGCGCTCGGTCCGCCGGGACAATTGAGCGCCTTGGCGAGAATGCGGGCGGTCGAGGTCTTGCCGGTGCCACGCGGGCCGACGAAGAGGTAGGCCTGGGCGATGCGGTCCTGCGAAATGGCGTTGCGCAGTGTCTGCACGACATGGTCCTGCCCCAGCACGTCGTGAAAAGTGCGGGGACGGTATTTTCTGGCAAAAACCTGATAGGTGGCGCTCACGGGGGACACTGTAGAGAAGAATCGGGGAAGGAAAACGAAGAATCGCGGAAATTTCCCACAAACGGGCTTTTGTTTCCCATGGCGATGCTTCCCCTGTCGAAGTCTGCCGGGACCTTGTGCGGTCGTCGCGGAGAGGATCGCGCATGTCTAGGAAACCGACCGCGAAATGCCAGCCTCGCGGACACGCCCCATGCACGAGGGGGCGTGAGCCCCCTCTTCCGGACCAAATCCGCGCTTCCGCTCAGATCCCGCTCAGGTCGCCTGCTCCCCTCGGGCCATCACCACCTTGCCGGTGCGCACCGTCTCGACGATGTCGTAGTTGTTCAGCAGACGGATCGAAGCGTCCACCTTGTCGCTGGCCCCCTCGATACGAATGATGATGGAGGCCTCGCCAAAATCGACGGTCTTGCCCCCGAAATGCTCCACGATCTGGAGGATCTCCGTGCGGCGCTCGGCATTCTCCGCCTTGATCTTGATGAGGGCCAATTCGCGCACCACCGAGTTTTCGGGGGTGTGTTCGAAGCAGTGGATCACGTCGATGAGCTTGTCGCACTGGAGAACGATCTGGGTCAGCCCCGACGGATCTCCGCTGATTCCCAGGGTGAGTCGGGAGAAACGCGGGTCGCGTCCCTGCGAGACGACGAGGGAATCGATGTTGTAGGCGCGGCGGGCGAAAATCTGGCAAATGCGCATGAGCACCCCCGGCTTGTTGTTCACATACATGCTGAGGGTGTGCCCGTCGACGATATCGGGTCGCGGATTCGGCTTTTTGTCGGTGGTGGTAATGAGTCGGGCCATGGAAGGTGGCGGGTTGGCGTTTTTGCTATGAGCTTCTTTTTACTTTTTCGCCGGACGGCGCGGACGATCAGGTCGAACCGACGGGCTTGGCCATCTTGTGCTTCGGCGGCTCCGTCAGCATGTCCTCGAGGGCGGCCCCGGCGGGGATCATGGGAAACACGTTGTCCGTTTTGATGCACTCGGCGTTGATGAGAACCGGACCGTCGTTGTAGTCGAGGGCCTCCTGCAGCTTCTTGCGCACATCGGCGGGACGCTTGATGTTGATGCCCTTGCATCCGTACGCTTCGGCGAGCTTCACGAAATCGGGATTGCCGACGAGGTCCACCCCGCTCTCGCGGTTGTCGAAGAAGAGTTCCTGCCACTGACGCACCATGCCGAGGTAGTGGTTGTTGAGCACGAGAATCTTGAGCGGGAGCTTGTGAATCACCGCCGTGGCCAGCTCGCAGAGGGTCATCTGGAAGCCGCCGTCGCCGCACACCGCGATGACCGTTTCGTCGGGACAGGCGAACTGGGCGCCGATGGCGGCGGGAAAACCGAAGCCCATCGTCCCGGCACCGCCCGAGCTGACCCATTTGAAGGAGGCGTCGTTGGTGTAAAACTGGGCCGCCCACATCTGGTGCTGTCCCACGTCGGTGGCGATGATGGCATTGCCGCCGGTGAGATCGTGGATCTCGTCGAGAACCTGCTGCATGCGGAGACCACCCTGCTTTTTGTAGCTGAGGGGGAACTTCTTCTTGTAGCCGTTGAGATGTTCGTTCCACTCGGGACGTTTCCGTTTTTCCACGAGGGGGATGATTTGTTTCAAGGCGGTTTTGGCATCGCCGACCACCTCGACATCGGCCACGATCATCTTGCCCATCTCGGAAATGTCGAGATCGATGTGG
>CAYLJC010000154.1:0-6687 GCA_964383345.1 uncultured Akkermansia sp.
GGTGACGAGACGACCACTGTGGAATCTCTGCAGAACGAACGGTGTCTCGTCGAAGGAGATGATCGCCTCATCGACCGCCCGTCCCCATTCGCTCTGGGAGGCATCCTGCCCGATCGTAACACTGCGGCTGCCCCAGGCCCGTTCGTTGAATCCGCTGAGCTTGAGCACGAGTTCGCGTTCGCTCTGGGAGAATTGTTTGATCTCGGAAAAACTCTGTACGCCGAGACCGGGGAGGACGGCGTGATGCGGCACCTCGGCGGGATCGACGACCCAGCTCCGCGGAAAAAACGCACGCAACCGCTGCCAGTTCGCATCGCGCAACTCCCGACGCCAGACGTCTTTGAGCGGATGGGACCAAAAGAGCGCGGACCACAGCTTTTCCTCGAGCCAGGGCTTGAACGGAGCGGTACACTCGATCCGGCCCGAGGCGACGGCGGATTGCAACTGTTCCACTCCGGGGAGATTCGGCAGGTCGAACAATTCGAAAAAGCGATAGATGTCGCGGTCCGCAGGTTCGTATCCCTCGACCGAGCGCACCCGGAAATCGCCCGGAACCCGCGCCGCGAGCCACTCCAGCTCGGGGCGGTAGGCGGCGGACTCTTCCGAGACAAGAATGTCGGCGTCTCCGCGGCGGAAAATAGAGGCGAATCCATCGAGCATCCCCCGCTCTCCCCCAAGGATCTCATGGGCGGGATTGACCGAGGCGTAGATGTCGCCGAGCCACGCGGTGAGTCCGATTCCGCCGGGAACGGAATCCAGTTCCGTGGCCGTAAACCCTTCCTCCGTCAGGATCAGGTCGGGCCGGATCACCCGGGGCACCTCTTCGAGAGTCGCGGAGGCGAGGCCGGTCGCCAGCAAATCGGCCGGTTTTCCGCGGTCGAGATACCCGGCGATCCAATCCGGCAGCGACCCTTTGCGACTGCGCCGGTAGATGAGGTCGCTGACTTTTTGGAAACGATGCAAAATCGGCCCGAGCCGCTTCAGATACTTCCCCTCGGCCGGGCTGAGGACAAAGGGTTCCGGCGAAATCCGCCAGGCCTTTTCGGCGAAAAGCCCGCCTTCCGGCAGGGCCTCCCTGACGAATTCGGCTTTGCGATTCCAGTCTTCCATGGCTTCGGGGCGGGGCACGCGGATCATCCCTGTAGTAGTCGCAGCGCCGCCCGTAACATTTCATCCGGACGCACGAGATCGCCGGGTATTTTTCCGATCGCCTTCTGGGCCTCGACCTGTTTGTAGCCCAGTGAGATGAGCGCGAGGAGGGCGTCGTTCTTCGCCGCCGCCTCGGGCGTGAGGCCGGACGAGCCCGACTGGGCCTTCCAGGCGTCCTTGACCCCAACCTTGTCGCCGAGTTCCAGCACGATGCGCTCGGCGGTTTTTTTCCCCAAGCCCCGAATTTTGGAAAGAGTGGAGATGTCCCCGGCGACGACGGCCTCCTTGAAATCCGCCGCCACCATTCCGCTGAGGATGGAGATCGCCACCTTCGGTCCGACCCCGGTGACGTGGTGGATCAGGAGACGGAAGAGATCGCGCGCCGCCTCGTCGGGGAAGCCGTAGAGCGTCTGCTCCTGCTCGCGAATGTGGTGGTGGGTGAGGACCTTCGTCTCGGCCCCGATCCGCCCGAAAACCTCGTCGCCGAAGAGGGGCACGATGACCTCGTAGCCAACCCCGCCGACGTTGATGACAAGCCGACCCGGCCAACTTTCCTCGAGGGTTCCTTGTAGAAATGTGATCATCGGTGTTTAGTTTCCACCCAACTCGTTCCCCCGCCGGATGGCAACTGGATTTCAATCAATCACCCTGACGGTTTTGCTTTTTGCCCTCGCTCCGCTGCCACTCCCGGCGGAACCCGATGCCCCGGCGCGACGCATCGGGGTGATCTTTGAAGGCGGTTTTGAAAAGGCGGAGATCACCACTCCGATCCGGGGCGCACGCCACACCCAGCTCGTCGCCTGTTATGAATGGGACTTCGGGGTGCGGTCCTTCACCAGGGAACTCTGGGAATCGCGCGCCCTCGACTGGGACACGCTCCTCCCCGCCGCCCGCGCCGTCGCCGACCGCATCGTCGCACGCATCGAGCCGGAGCTGGTGCGCGACGCCCGCGGGGTCATCCTCTACGCCATCCTCGCCGACGAGGATCCCTTTCTCAGCAGTGTCCTGCTCTCCCCGAAACTGCTCGAATCCTTCCGCGAAACCCTCGGCGACCGCATCCACATCGTCCTCGTGGATCGCCACCGACTTTATCTTTTTCCCGCCACCGGCGGACGCCTCATCGACTACGGACCGGCCCTCGTCGAGGAATTCCGCCGCGCCAGGATGCCCGTCAGCCTCGAAGTTTTCCTGCTCGATGAACAGGGCTACCAAGTCATCGGCGAGCTGGAGCGATCCGCCTCCGAAGGGACGGAAACCCCGCCCCTGCCGATAGCACCACGGGATTTGCCCTGATCGGAAATCACTCCTCTCCTCGCTCGATCCGCACGATGTGTTCGCCCTCGCGCTGGAGGTTGAGCCGGTCCCGGGCGACCGTCTCGAGATAGCCCTTGTCCGTTTTCAACAAGCGATGCTCCTGCCGCAGGCGCAGCACCCGCGCCTCCTTCTCGTCACGAATGCGGGAAATGCGCTCCCGCTCCGCCTTCAGATCATCCTGTCGCTCCCGTTCCGGGCCGAAAAATTTCACCGCCGTGAGGATGAGAAGCACATAAATGACTAGCTCCATGACCCGGGAGAGACGCTTCCACACATTCGTACGGGGTTGGACGCCCCCTCCGCCGGAACGAAGGGAACGCTCGAGACTGTCCTGGAATTCGGGGTCGCGCATGATCTTGACTGGAATCGGCGATCAGACCCGCATTTTGCCGCCGTAGACGGCATCATCGCCCAGTTCCTCCTCGATCCGGAGGAGCTGGTTGTATTTTGCGATCCGGTCCGAACGGCTCAGGGAGCCCGTCTTGATCTGCCCCGCGTTTGTCGCCACGGCGATGTCGGCGATGCTGCTGTCTTCGGTCTCGCCGGAACGATGACTGATCACGCTGGTGTAGCGGTTTTCTTTGGCGAGTTCGATCGCATCGAGCGTCTCGGTGAGGGACCCGATCTGGTTCACCTTCACGAGAATGGAGTTGGCCACGCCGAGGTCGATCCCCTTCTGCAGGAAAGAGGTGTTGGTCACAAAAAGATCGTCGCCGACGAGCTGGGTCTTGTCCCCCATCTTCTCGGTGATCGTTTTCCAGCCGTCCCAATCGTTCTCGTCGCAACCGTCCTCGATCGAAATAATGGGGTATTTGCTCTGGAGTTCGAGGTAATAATCGACCAACTCGGCGGCGCTCTTCTCGGACTTGTCCGATTTTTTGAACACGTATTTACCCTTTTCCTTGTCGTAGAACTCCGACGAAGCCACGTCGAGGGCGATGAAAATATCCTCCCCGAGTTGATACCCGGCCTTGTCGACGGCCTCGGCGATCACTTCGAGCGCGTCGAAGGCCGAGTCGAGCACCGGGGCGAATCCGCCCTCGTCCCCCACCGTGGTGGTCAGTCCCCTGCCCTTGAGCACTTTTTTGAGCGCGTGGAAGATTTCCGCCCCCTGCCGCAGCGCCTCGCGGAAACTCGGCGCGCCCTTCGGCATGATCATGAACTCCTGGAAATCGATTGGCGCATCCGAATGGGCACCGCCGTTGATGATGTTCATCATCGGGACCGGCAGCACCTTCGCGTTGGGGCCGCCGATGTATTTGTAAAGGGGAAGCTGGAGCTGGTTCGCCGCCGCATGCGCCGTCGCCAGCGAGACCCCGAGAATGGCGTTCGCCCCGAGATTTTTTTTGTTCGGCGTCCCGTCGATCTGCAGCATCAGCTTGTCGACGACCGTCTGATCCGTCGCCTCGATACCGATGAGCTCGGCGGCGATCTGTTCGTTGACCGCCTCGACCGCCTTGAGCACCCCCTTGCCGAGGTAGCGATCCTCGTCCCCGTCGCGCAGCTCCCAGGCTTCGTGTTCGCCGGTGCTGGCGCCGCTCGGAACCGCCGCCCGACCAATCGCGCCGCCTTCCAGTTCCACATCAACTTCTATCGTAGGATTCCCCCGCGAATCGATGATCTCACGGGCTCGGACGTTGGTGATGGTCGTTTCAAACATGGCTTGCGTAGTATCCTATTATTTAAGAGATCTTCAATGTTAAAAAAGACTGAAATTATTGTAATTCCAAATCTTCTTTCCTCTGCTGCCTCCCTACGCGAAACGTGGGGAATTGCAAGCGGAGACCTCGTCACCTCCGGGCGACCGAGCCACTCAACGGGGGGCCAGCGACTGCCAGAGCGGAGCGAGCGCCTCTTTGAGGAATTCGCCGAAAAGGGTCATCGCCAGAAGAACGAGGATGAGAAGGACGAGATTCACGTAGCCGATCATCAGCCCGATGGCCCCGAGGGTATGACCCGGAGCGGGCTGCACCGGACTGTGGCGGGCCCTCGCGAGGGCGGTGTGCCCGAAAATGATCGCCAGCGGGGCGAAGAGGATCCCGCCCACGCAAGTCACCACTCCGAGAACCGCCGAGACGATGGAGATCGCCCCGAAGATCGGCGAGGGCGGAAGAGGAGGCAGTCCCCTTTCCCCGCCCTCTCCCGCTGCAGCCCCCTCGGACCGGTCGGAACGATCCGGGCGGGAAACGGGGCCATCCACCTCCCCGCCGGATTCTTCGCGGGGCAGTTCCGGAAACAAATCCTCCTCACGGCCGGAACGAATCACCGCATCGGGACGGGTGTCGAGGCCCGCCTCCCCGCTTCCCCCGCCACCGGAGGGAACGGGAGGCAGGGTTTCCGGCGTCATCGCGACGCGTTTCCGTCCGGGAAAAAGAATGTCGGAGGAACAAACCGGACACTCCACGACCGTCCCGTGGAAGCTCTCGTCTCCGGAAACCTTTTGCCCGCATTTGGGACATGCCACTTTGATCGTTGCCATTTCGCCTTGCTCCGTCTTGCTCTACCGGACCGCTAGAGAAGCCGAATCCACGTCGCGCTGCAATCGAAATCGACATCCCCTGTGACTCCGCTCCGGTGAGGACGGCGTGCT
Organism: uncultured Akkermansia sp.; assembly: GCA_964383345.1. Lineage (GTDB taxonomy): Bacteria > Verrucomicrobiota > Verrucomicrobiia > Verrucomicrobiales > DEV007 > Arctic95D-9. The sequence goes on from CAYLJC010000154.1 coordinate 5,054, forward strand.
CCCCCGCGACGACACGAAACCGGAGAGGAAAATCGCGGGATTTCACCGGAGGCCACTTGCCCCGTCCCGATCTGCCGGGAAAGTGTCCTCACACCCACCCCGCTTTTTCCCCCTCCCATGTTCATCGCCTACATCGTCATACCGCTCCTCTTCATTGTGGTGGTGCTGGCCGATCCCCGGGGAGCCCCCGGACCGAAAATTCGTGACCTTCCCCTGCCGCCGGGCGCGGTCATCACCCTGATCACCCGCGACGACGAAATCCTCATCCCCAAGGGCAACACCCGGATCATGGGCTGGGACCGGATCACCGTGCTGGCCCGCGCGGTGGAGGAACCCTTGGTCCGGTCCGCCTTGCTGTCCCCCTTCGAGAACGGGTGATCACGGGAAAGTGATCGGGGCGGGCGACTTGCAAGGCCTATGGATCTACAGGCCAACGACATCATTCATGGCCATCGGTTCACAGATGCCATGGGTTGAGAGCCACCACTTCGGAGGGACAGGACATTGGTATCGATGAGATAAGCCATTGCCCTTCAGTCGAACTCGAGGTCACTCGCCACCTCCTTGCCGCGATCGACCTCCCAATCCTTCACCGGGCAATCGAGGAGGATGTCAGCGAGGGTTTCCGCAGGCTGGAGCCGCGAATACGTTTCAGCGGAAATGACCACCGCCACCGGACGCCCGTGCCGGGTGATGGACTGCGCCCCTTCGGCAGCGGCTTTGTCTATCAATTCGTAACTATTCACCTCCCCAAGGCGATTTTCGGGCTCATGGAGATGAGGTCGGTCGAGGGGAGACTCAGTTCTCCTTCGCTCCCACGACCAGCGAGTTGCCCAGCACCTCGGGAGTGTGAAGCATTTGCGCGAGCGTCACGAGGAGATTGCGCGACTGCTTGCGCGCGGTGGAGATCACGCTGCGGAGATCGGCGAAGAGCGTGGAGTGTTCCCCGGTGCGGAAGGTTCCGCTGATCTTCTCACGGGTCTTCATCATGCGCAGGTCGCGCTCGGCCTGGTTGTTGTCGAAGGGGATTCCCTCATACTCGAAGAAGCCCATGATCTCCTCGTAGCGATCCTCCAGACGGATGAGCAGGTTGAGCGCCTTGCTGCGTTTGACCCGGCCCCGCCGTTTCGGAGCGGACGGAGGTTCGGGATTTATCGCCAGTCCCGCGAGCACGATTTCGCAGTAACGCCCGCAGATGCGCTGGCGGGTCTTCTCCCCGATGACCCGGCGGGCCGTCGCCCCGCGCGCGCCTTCGCGTTCCCGGAGCTTTTTGGCTTCCAGGAGTAATTCGATCATATCCTTGGCCCAGGGCTGATCCATCTGTTCGTGCAGGTAGGTGAGTTCCCGCAACAGATGGGCGGCGCATAAGAAGTGTCGGCAGGGCAAGCGGTGGTAGGAACTCAAAAAATCGTGGACCAGTTTCCCCTTGAAGCGCTCCAGTAGTCCCGGGCGATTCATTCCTTCGTGACCGCGCTTGGCGTCGATATGGTAGGAGGTGAGCTTCGTGGTCGAAAACACATGCAGCCAGTGGCGCTTGCCCTTGACCCGGCAGCCCGTTTCGTCCGCGTGGGCGACTTCGGACCCTGATGCGCAAGTTGGAGGCCTTTCTCGGACTTCGTGTTGTCACTTACGTG
>CAYLJC010000155.1:0-6653 GCA_964383345.1 uncultured Akkermansia sp.
GAAGTTCGCCTCGTGCATGCTGCGTTTGAATTTCTCGTAGCGCCCCCAGTCGCAATAGGCCTTGCGCACCACCACGTTGCCTTTCACGAGAACCCGGTCCATCACCTTGTCGATGTTGAAACGCTCGTACTTCGCCTGTTCCGCGCCGATGGCGACGTTTTCAAAATCGGCGAAAATCGCCATGTTCGATGTTTTCTGGTCCAAGGGCATGACAATGCTTCGCGGAAAGAGCCTCCCTTGGCAAAGGAAATGCCGGGGAATCGGATAAAATTTTCTCAGAATAGGATTGTCAGTTGCAAGCGAAACCCTCAATCTTCCTCCATGAGCGCAATCGAAGAACCGGGCAAAACTTCCACCAAAAAAGTCATCGCTATCATCGGCTGCGGTTGCGGCGGGCTGATCCTCGTCGGGATCCTCGCCGTCGTCGGCATTTTCTTTTTTGTCACTAAAGCGCTCAAAGGCAGCGACGCCTACACCGAGTCCATCGCTGCGGTCGAATCGAACGAGGCCGCCGTCGCCGCCCTCGGCACGCCCGTGACCCCGAGCTTCTTTGTCACGGGCAATGTCAGCTTCAACAACGGGGAAGGGGAGGTCGATCTCACCATCCCCGTCTCGGGTCCGAAGGGCAACGGTGTCATCCGGGTGAAAGGCACCAAATCCTCCGGCGGCACCGCCTGGACCTACGATACCTGGCAGTTGGAAGTCGAGGGCAGGCCCGAGCCCATTCCTCTCGGCGAGTAAGTCGGTCCGCTCCCGCCCGGCAGGTGCGGTCCCGCCGTTGCCTCACGCGCCGGAGCGTGCGAGCTTCCGCGCCATGCAGGTCTTCTTCCTCGTATTCATGATCGCCCTCGCCCTCACCATGTGGGGGCGCAGCCGTTTCCTGAAAATCTACAGCCAGGAATCCCGCAACCTGATCTCCTCGGGTCTCACCGGAGCTCGTCTCGCCGAGGGGATGATGCGCTATCGGGGCATCGAGGGAGTCACCGTAAAACGCGGTCGGGGACTCGTCGACGACTTTTACCCCCCCGAGAATCGACAGATCACCCTGGCGCCGCAACATTTCGCCGGGTCGACTTTCAGCGCCCTCGCCATGGCCGCCCAGCAGGCCGGAAAAGCGATCCAGCATTTCGAAGGGCATCGCCCGCTCCTCTGGCGCACTTCGGTGATACGCTGGACCGTCCACATGAGCCTGCCGCTCGTGCTCGTCGGACTCCTCACCCTCGCCCTCGGATTGACCAAAACGATTTTTCCCATGGTCCTCCTGGCCTGGTCCGCGATCGCTTTCTGGAATGTCCTCACCGTTCCCACCGAGCTCGACGCCGGATCGCGCGCCCGCAAGGAGCTCGAGGGAATGCGGGTCTTCAAAAATCTCGACGAACGGGTCGGTGTCGAGCGGGTCATCGGCGCTGCCAGCACCGCCTATATCGACGGGGTCTCGGTCGCCCTCTCCTGGCTCGTGCGGACGGTGTTTCCCGGGAAAAAAAACTGAGGCTGATCAAAACGTCTCCACGGGATCCACGTCCACGGGCAGGGCATCGACGTCATGGGGATCTTCCTCCGACGCATCGAGAGCCACCAGAGGATCGAGGGCATCGGAGAGCTCGCCCTCGTTGTCCCTCGCCGCCGCCGCCGCTGCCGCGGGTTCCGGAGTCTTCTCCGGCGATGGCGTGGTGCCGCCCGCCGCCTTTTTCTTCGCCGCCTTCTCCTTCGGAGCGGATTTTCCGGCGGTTTCCCCGTTCGCCTTCCGGGGTGCCCGGCCGATCACGAGACTGGTGTCGGGAAATTCCAGGACATAGCCCTCGGAGGTGAGCCAGCGCAGGTTCTTGAGCACCGTTCGGGTTTCTTCGGTCCATTCGACCACTCCGGAAGCCGCCGTTTCGCCTTCGGAGGAGTCACCTTCGGCGGGCTCGGCCGCAGCCTCGTCGGATTCCCGTTTGGGGGAACCGGGCGACATCGTCTCGAGCAGCGTCGCCACGGTGCATCGCGGGTTCGCCGTGATAAAATCCACGATTTCCTGGATTTGCGCCGTCAGGGTCACCGCCGGATCGATTTCCCGGGGACGTACTGCCGAGACGTGGAGCGATTTTTTGCCCCGTTTGAAAAAGCGGAGTCCTTTTTTCTCCAGGTCGCGGCAAAGTGCCTGAATGAGCGGCAGGGGGAACCCGCGGCGGAGGTGTTCGCCCTCCCGCTTGAGAAGGGCGAGCAGACCGGGGGACAGCATGCGCCCGGGAATGTCGCCCGGCACGACCGTTTCGCCCGTTTCGCGCACCGCCTCGTCGGCGTAGTGCTGGCGGAAATGGCGGGCCAGTTCCTCGTCCGAGCGGATCACGAGCCCCTCGGGTTTGGCGGCGACTTCGGGTTCCGGCGGAGCGGGCGTTTCGTCCTCGGCGTTGTCGGCTTCCTCGGCGTCGGCGGTTTCTTCCGCCGCGTTGTTCTCCTTCTCTTCCGGTGCGCTGGATTCTTCGACCGGCACGGCGGGTTCATCCGGTTCGAGCGCGGCAGCTACTTCCACCGCTTCGCCGCTTTCCCCCTGTTCCTCCCCGGCGGCTTCGCCGGTTTCCTTGTCCGCAGACGCCGTTGCGGGGGGCTCTTCTGTTTCCGAGGCGGTTTCGGGAACGACGCGGTCGGATTGGAGACGGTAATGACGCACGCGACTGACCTGTTCTTTCCAGCGCTCGATCACCTCTTCTCCGCTTTCCATCGCGATGCGGGACTTGTAGCGCTCCAGGGAGAGATGGGAAAAGCGCTCCCGATGGAGACGGGCGATATTGCGTTGGTATTCGTGGTGGTTCGGCGGGCCGAGGATGCTACCGCTGAAACCACAGACCGCCACGACGGTGAAGTTCCCCGTCGGAGCGCCCACTTCGACCTCTTCGGCGAAGTAGTACTTTTCCATCGCGGGGCTGCTGAGAAAATGCGAGATGGCTTCTTCCCGGCTCAGCCAGACGGATCCGTCGGCCGGACATCGGTAGAGGCGGTGATCCTCCCGGCCCGTGAAACGCACCTGATACCGATCACGTCCGTTGAGGATCATTTTCGCCAGATCCGCCAAGGGGAAGGCGCGCAGCGTTTCCTTGATGTGTTTGGCGAGCCCGTCGACCGAGGCCTGGGAAGGTTCGATCGCCACCGCGATGCCGGCGGCGGGCCTGTCTTCGTGGGGACGGTCGCGGAAATCCCGCTCTCCGCCACCACGCCGGTCGCCCCCACGGCGATTTCCGCCGCGATCCGATCCACGGCCCTGGGGCCGAGGTCCTCGGCGATCTTCCCGACCGCCGCCGCTTCCGCCGGAGCGTCTCCCGCCTCCGCCGCGCGAACCTCCGTGCCCGGCGAAACCAGCGCCGCCGCGCCGGTCGTCACGACGCCCGCTCCCCCCGCGGCGATCCCTCTCGCCCTCTTCGCGTTCGTAGCGTTTGGCGAACGTTTTGTCAGGAGTCGATGGCGTCTCCTGCGCCCAGTCGGGCATCAGGTCGCGCGCGGAAAATTCCAGGGGTTTGTCCTCGTCACTCATTCTCTACGGACTTCAAATTGTGTTGTCTCGCCTGTCCGGGTTCGTGCCGAACCGTTTCCGGGGGGTGTGGATCACGATGGTTCGCTCCTCCCCCATTCCTCCTCCCAACAGGCGGAGTCAGGTTCGTCGCGATCAAATCGTCACGCCAGTGCTATTTTCAAGGCCTCTTTTGTCACCTCGGTGGTCTTTTCGATGTCCCCCTCTCCATGGGCGAGGGAAAGGAAGCCCGCTTCATACTGCGAAGGGGCGAAATAGACGCCCCGATCGAGCGCCGCCCAGAAGAATTTCCGGAACGCTGCGAAGTCGGATTTTTTCACGTCGTCCACATTGTTCATTTCGCCCTCGGTGAAATAGAGGCAAAACATCGAGCCGATGCGGTTCAGGGTGAGGTCGCGCCCCAGTTCGCGGAGGGTCTCGCGGACCCCGTTTTCAAACATTGCTCCGATCTCCTCCAGCCGGTTCCAGCCGTCGAGCCGCTCCATCTCCTTGAGTTGAGTGATCCCGGCGGCGAGGGCGAGCGGATTCCCGGAGAGGGTGCCGGCCTGGTAGACCGGACCGTCAGGAGCTAACATGTCCATGATTTCCGCCTTGCCTCCGAAGGCACCGACGGGGAGTCCGCCGCCGATGACCTTGCCCATCGCGGTGAGATCGGGGGTGATCCCGACCCGCTCCTGGACGCCGCCGCGGGCGAGGCGGAACCCGGTCATGACCTCGTCGAAAATCAGCACGGTCCCGTGTTTTGTCGTGAGATCGCGGAGAAGTGCAAGAAAGCCTTCCTTCGGAAAAATCAATCCGGCGTTGGCGGGGACGGGCTCGAGGATGAGCGCGGCGATCTCGTGTCCGTGGCGGGCGAAGACTTCCTCGATGATGTCGGGCCGGTTGAAAGGCACTGTGAGGGTGAGCCGGGCGAGGTCTTCGGGCACCCCGGCGCTGTCGGGCTGGCCGAAGGTGAGGGCGCCGCTCCCCGCCGCGACGAGGAGCGAATCGACGTGGCCGTGGTAGCAGCCCTCGAATTTCACGATCTTGTCCCGCCCGGTGTAGCCCCGCGCGAGGCGGATCGCGCTCATCGTCGCCTCGGTGCCGCTGTTGACCATGCGGACCTTCTCCACCGAGGGCACGTAGTTGCGGATGAGACGGGCCATCTCGACCTCGTGCCGGTTGGGGATGCCGAAACTGAGTCCTTCCTTCGCGGCATGATGAACCGCCTCGATTACCGCGGAGGGGGCGTGACCGAGGATCGCGGGTCCCCAGGTGCCGACGTAATCGACCAACTCGTTGCCATCGACGTCCCAGATCCGGCAGCCGCGGGCGCGCTGCACGAAGAAGGGATCGCCGTTGACGTTCCGAAAAGCCCGCACCGGGGAATTGACTCCGCCGGGGATGACTTCTTTGGCGGCTTGGAAGAGTTTGGCGGAAAGGGGGCGATCAGGCATGTTGCGGCCAATGAATCGCCGCTCCCGCCTTCCGTCAACCGAAGTGACCTCGGGGAAAGGGAAAATACGAGGTCTCTCCGGCTGCGGAGGGAGCGCTTCCCGGGAGTCTTGCGACCCCCGGGCGATGAATCATTGACAGGCCTCGCATTCGCCGCCGTTGTAGAGAGCCTCGAGGGAACAGGCCTGTTTTTCGGCTTCGGAGTAGATGCGCACTTCCTTGTTGGCCTTGGAAGTGGCCTTCTCGATGTTCGAGGCCTGCTGGGTGCGCAGGTAGTAGGTGGTCTTGAGTCCCTTGTGCCAGGCCGCCCGGTACATGTGGGAGAGGGTTTTCAGATCCGGGGTGGCGAGGAAGAGGTTGACCGACTGGGACTGGTCGATCCACTTCTGGCGGCGGGCCGCCGCGTCGATGAACCACTCGTAGTCGATCGAGAAGGCGGTCGCGTATTTCTGTTTCAATTCGTCGGGAATCTCCTCGATGTCGGCGAGTTCCCCGTCGTAGTACTTGAGCCGCTCGACCATTTCCTCGCCCCAGAGGCCGAGGGCCTTGAGATCGCGAACGAGGTGGGTGTTGAGCACGATGAAGTCTCCCGAGAGGTTGCCTTTCACGAAGAGATTCTTGAAGGTCGGTTCGATGCAGGGCGTGCTGCCCATGATGTTCGAGATCGTCGCGGTTGGGGCGATCGCGAGGACGTTGCTGTTGCGCATGCCCTGGCGCTGGATTTTTTCGCGGAGGGCGTCCCAGTCCATCCGACCGCCACGGGGCACGTCGATGGATTCGCCGCGCTCTTCTTCGAGCAGATCGATGGTGTCCGGAGGCAGCAGCCCGCGATCCCATTTCGATCCCTTGAAGGTGGAGTAGGCACCGCGTTCGACCGCGAGATCACTGGATGCCTCGTAGGCGAAGTAGGCGATGGCTTCCATGAATTCGTCGTTGAATTCGACGGCCGCCTCGCTCGCGAAGGAGGTGTTGCGGAGGAAGAGCGCGTTCTGCACGCCCATGACCCCGAGTCCGACGGGGCGATGGCGGCTGTTGGCGTTCTTCGCCGACTCGGTCGGATAGAAATTGATGTCGATGACGTTGTCGAGGGCTCGCACCGCGATGCGGACGGTCTCACGCAATTTTTCGAGATCGAGGGAGCCGTCGTCCTTGATGTGGGTGTCGAGGACCACGGAGCCGAGGTTGCACACCGCCGTCTCATCGGCGGAGGTGTTGAGGGTGATCTCGGTGCAGAGGTTCGAGCTGTGGATCACTCCGACGTGGTCCTGGGGGCTGCGCACGTTGCAGGGATCCTTGAACGTCATCCAGGGGTGACCGGTCTCGAAGATCATTCTCAGCATCTGTTTCCAGAGATCGATCGCGGGGATCTCGCGTCCGAAGATCTTGCCGGCCCGGGCGTCGGCTTCGTAGGCGAGGTAGCGCTCGGTGAAGGCGCGTCCGTAGAGCTCGTGGAGGTCGGGCGTTTCGTTGGAGCGGAAGAGGGTCCAGTTTTCCCGGGCCTCCATGCGCTGCATGAACAGGTCGGGAATCCAATTCGCGGTGTTCATGTCGTGGGCGCGGCGGCGCTCGTCACCGGTATTTCTCCGCAGTTCGAGGAAGTCGAAGACGTCGTTGTGCCAGCTCTCGAGGTAGGCGCAACCCGAGCCGCGGCGTTTTCCACCCTGGTTGACGGCGACGAGTTGGTCGTTGTGCAGCTTGAGGAAGGGGATGACTC
>CAYLJC010000156.1:0-6632 GCA_964383345.1 uncultured Akkermansia sp.
GTTCCTATGTGCCATCCCCGCTGCGGGCGAATCCGAGCCTCCTGCCCTCCGGCAGATCGTCGCGGTGAAGGAGAAATCGGTCTCTCAGGAGGATCGCCACCCGCCGATGCATCGGCTCACCTGGGACGAATACGCCGGCACGCTCGTCCATTGGCGGAGGACCCATCCCGACCTGGTCACCCTGGAGACGCGCGGGCTCAGCGGGAGGAATTTTCCCGTCTATCTGCTCAAAATCACCGACCGATCAGTGCCCGACGATGACAAGCAGGTCTGCCTCGTCACCACCTTGCACTGCGGGCCGGAGCGCTCGGGTTCGACCGGGGCGCTGGCTTTCGCGGAATGGCTCCTCGGCGACGAAGCCCTCGCCGTGGAGACGCGGAAGCGACAGGTCGTCTTGATCATGCCCATCGTGAATCCGCTCGCCTTTTTCCACACCGACCGATTCCGCAACGAGCACGGGGTCGATCCCTACACGGGTTTGGGTCCGGTCGGCAAGCTTTGGGAGGTGAAATCGCTCTCCCTTCTCACCCCCGAGAAAGCCCCGGAACTGGTCGCGGTGCTCTCGGTGATCGACGAATACCGGCCCGAGGTCCACGCCGACCTCCACGGCACCGGATTGCAGGAATATGCCCCCGATCAGATCGGGTCGCGCCGCATGTATCAGGGACAGATCATGACCGAGGTCACCGGCGGCGCCTACTCGAATTACGCCCTGCGCCCCTGGGACTGGCGGGTTACCGAGGCGATGATAGCGGCGGGGAGGGAGGCGGGTTTCCCCTCGGACCGCTTCGAGGCCGACGCCCAGCGCACCTTCTGGGGCCCGGAGCTCGCGCCGCTCGGGAGAAAGCTCTGGCACGGAGCGCCGCTCTTTTACTCCGCCCACTACGGCTATGCGAAATACCACAGCATGATCCTCACCCAGGAGGTCGCGTGGGAGGCGAGCCTCGTCGCGCGGATGAAAGGCCTGATGAAGATCGGCAACGCTCCCTGGTTCGACGAGCGCGCGCCGGGCTATCCGGTGAACCGGGTGAAGCATTTCGTCGGTCACTTCGTGACCTCGCACGGAGCGAATGCGAAGACGCGGCGCGAGAGTCGCGTCGAGTTGTGGAACCGTCAGGGCGATTTCTCCCTGGGTTTCCTCTACCCACAGACGGACGGACGGGACAGCTTTGTCGTGGCGACGAGCGCGGAGGCAAAGCGTCTCGTGGCCGTCGACGACCTGGCTTCGTTGCGGGCGAATTTGCGGAGCGAGTTCGGCGATCGGGCGGCGGCGATCGAACGTTTCCTCGACGAGGGACCGGAGATCAAGCTCGCGATGGATCGAGCCGCGGCACAACTCCTCGCCGCCGGGGAGGGCGCGGACGAGCCGATCCGTCACGGCATCGGTTTCCGCCTGCGACTGCCCGCCCGCAATCCCGCGAAACTCTCGCTACACCTCAACGGCGAGCCGCTCACCGAAAGCGCGACGGACGGCTACGAGAGCTGGTTCGCCGACGGGTTCACCCAGGTGCAGGTGCAGGTGCCCCCGTCGAAGATCTCGGCATCCGGGCTGTATTTCGTCACCGTGGCCTACGATCCCACCGAGGTCCGTAGCACGGGCTGGATGCCGCCCGCCGAGGTGCAAAAGCGTTTCGCCACCGGCAGGGCCATCGCCACGCCCGCGACCTTCACCGACCTGCCCTACGGCGATCATTTCCGGCAGACCCTCGACGTCTGGCTCGCGAAATCCGACCAGCCCTCGCCCGTCGTCTTCTACATCCACGGCGGCGGCTGGGCGGGGCAGGACAAAACGGACATTCATCAGCATCTCGACGTGCGCGCCCTGCTCGACGCGGGCCTCTCGGTGGCCTCGATCAACTATCGCTTCCTCGTCGACGCGAACGCCGCCGGAATCACTCCGCCGCTGCAATGGCCCCTGCACGACGCGGCTCGCGCCCTGCAATTCCTACGATCCAGGGCTGGGGAGTGGAATCTCGACAAAACCCGAATCGCCGCGAGCGGGGTCAGCGCGGGAGGCTGTGCCGCGCTCTGGCTCGCGATGCACGACGACCTGGCCGAACCCGCGAGCGACGATCCCGTGTCGCGCGAATCGACGCGACTTCTCTTCACCGTGACGAAGGCAGCGCAGCCCTCGCTCGACCCCGCCGAACTGGTCGAGTGGATTCCGAACAGCGAATACGGCGGCCACGCCTTCGGCTACCTGGAAAAGACGCGGCCCGAATCCTTCGCGCCCTTTCTGGCCAACCGCGACAAGCACCGCGACGATCTTGCCCGCTACTCGCCGATGGCCCATGCCAGCGAGGAAGACCCGCCCGCCTTCCTCCTCTTCGCCAGGGCGGACAAGCCGCCGGCGAAAGGCGAGCCGCAGGGCGACCCGACACACAGCCCCGTGCTCGGCCTGATGCTGAAGGCCCGGCTCGACTCGCTCGGTGTGCCGTGCGAGGTCCGGCATCCCTTCGACGGCGGCGAAGCGGCCCCCATGACCGAACAGATCCTCCGGGCGTTCGGATTTTAAAAGACAGACAAATCATCTATTTTCACTCTCTCGAGAACTTTCTTGCATTTCCATGGGGGATCGCTCACCCTCGATTCATGCGACCGGGGCGATTTCTACTTGTGGTGCTCCTTTTCCATCTCGCCGGAGCGGCATCTTCGGCGAGCGTCGCTGCGGAACCTGTCAGGCAGTGGACGGATGCGGAAGGTCGCCGGGTGATGGCGCAGCTTGAGGGGTTTCAAGATCCCGATACGCTGCTGCTCAAACTCGGGAACGGGCAGGTCGTCCCCTATCCGATTGCCAAGCTCGGCAGCGCCGATGCCGCCTATGCGAGGGATCGCCAGAAGACCATGGCACCCGCGTCGGACGAAGGCACCGACGTCCCGATCGATTGGACCCGGCCGAAGCAGTCGACTGAATTCGTCGTCCGCAGCGTGAACCGCGAGAACGTACCCGGTTTCATTTCGACAAAGTCCGGCTGGGCAAACCGGATCCGCTGCGTCGAGGCGAAGCTCGAATACCGGGGTACGGAGAAGTTCGCCGAAGCCGAAGTGAGGGCCTATTATTTCAACCGGAAGGGGGACCTGATCGAACGTTTCGACCGCGTTCCCGCACGTCAGAACGAGGACGGCATCTACGTCAAGATGCCCGAGTCGCTTCCCCAAGGTGAAACGATCAACGCCTATTTTCCGATCACCGAGTTCCACGAGTCCAGCGATCTGGCGACCGTGTTGGTCGTCTTCGGCTCCGGGACAAATTGGCATGCAAAGACCATGCCGACCATGAGTATGGAAACGCTCGCATTCGATGAAAAGAGCTTCGTTTTCCCCGGCTGGAAACCCTCGCAATCGAGCCCGTCAACCGGCGGCACCACAGCGGATTTGGAACTCGAGATCCGACGGGTCCAACGCGACACCTTCGACGCGTCCATCGAATTCGAGGGGAAATATCATCGGGGAAAACCCGTCATTGAGGCGGAGGTCCGTGTCCGCGGAACGGTCGCGCCCGGAAGGGCGGAGGTGAAACTCTATGCCTTCGACGAGAAAGGGAAGCGGGTCGGATACAAGGCGCGGCCCTCGGCGGCTTCGATCGGCGGTGGCACCTACGTGTCGGCTCCGCAGATCGCGAACGACGACTGGCATCCGGTGTATTTCTCCCTCGATTCGCAGTTGCCCGGCGATTCGTCCAGCTTTGTCATCGTGCTGCAGTTCGGAGGCCAAACAGTCGCCTCGGTGCTCAGTTCGGAAGGAACGACCCTCGAATCGCTCGACTTTCCCGAAAAAAGCGAGATCGCGAAATAGCTCATCATCGGACTCTTCGCCTTCCCCGCCTTCCCCTTTGCGCCTCGGGCGATCCTGTGTATCGTGCCCATTCACATCTTATCCACCCAAACATCCCAGACAAACATGCCCTTTCAATTCACCGGATTTGCTGACGAAGCGGAAAAATCACTCGCCGGCCAGATCGCCACTCTCAAGGAGGCCGACTGGAGCGCGATCGAACTCCGCCTCGTCGGAGGAAAAAACATCTGCGACCACAGCGACGAAGAATGGGCCGAGGTGAGGGACACCCTCGCCGCCGAAGGCATCACCATCGTCGGTTTCGGCGGTCAGATCGGCAACTGGGCCCGTCCCGTCACTTCGGATTTCCAGAAAGACATCGACGAACTGCGCCGCGTCGCCCCCCGGATGCGCGAGGTCGGAGCCAAATTCCTCCGCATCATGTCCTGGCCCAATGACAAGGACGCCCCCCTCTCCCGCGAAGACTGGAAAGCCGAAGTCGTGCGCCGCCTCCGCGAACTCGCCCCCATCGCCGAAGCCGAGGGGGTCATTCTCGCCCACGAGAACTGCAACGGGTACGGTGAAAGCCCCGAAGGTTACCTCGAACTGGTCGCCGAGGTGAAGAGCCCCGCCTTGAAGCTCATCATCGACACCGGCAACAACAGCCTCCACCACAACAGCAACGAAGCGACCTGGGAATACTACCAGAAGTGCCGCGACGAGATCGTCCACGTCCACATCAAGAGCGCCAAACCCAATCCCGAGGGAGGCGACTGGATCACCTGCCACGTCGACGAGGACCCCGTCCAGCGCCGCATCCTCGAAGATCTCCACCGCACCGGCTACGACGGCTGGCTCTCCATCGAACCCCACATCAAAGCCGCCATCCACGCGGGGCAGGATGTCGATGACTCCGGCGAAGCTCGCGCCGTCTGGCTGGACTACACGAGGAGGCTGGAAAAACTGGTCAAAGAAGTGACCGGCTGATTCCGGGCTTGTGGCGCCCCATCCTCCCTTCGGGTTCGGGGAGGGGCGCTTCCCTGCGCTCGTCATGAGCTCATCATCGAACGGCAAAAACGCCGGCAACAGCGAAGGCCGCCTCCACTACGGCATCCTCGGCGAGGATCCGACCTCCCCTCTCGAACGGCTCGAAAAATACACCGGCGAGATCACCTGGGACTATCTGCGTCCGCATTTCGCCTCCGGTGCGCTCGTCTACGTCGATCCCGCGCTCTCGCTCACCGAGGTGGGTCACGCCTTTGCCAACGATGACCTGGACCGGGTCAGGGAGTGGCGTCAGTCGGGCGACCTCGTCACCCCGTCCGATCCACATGCCGCCTGGTGGGAGGAAAGCCAGGCCCGTTTCCGCGCCCTCGTGGTCTCGCCCTTTGTCCTCATCCAGCCGCTCGATCCGAGTTGAATCCACCGGATTCGAACCGCTGGAGAACGGAGACCGGAAGCTTTTCCGTCGCGTTATTTTTCCACCGGCTGCCCGTCGGCGACCCAGCCGTCGAAACCGGTGCTGAGGTGATACAGCCGACTGAATTGCAATTTCTCAAAAACCGGAAGAGCCAGCCCGCTGCGTCTGCCGCTGGCACAATGCACCAGATAGGGCTTGGCGGGATCGAGCGCGGCAATTTTCGCCTCGAAATCATCGGCGTTGAAATCGATGTTGACCGCCCCTTTGATGTGCCCCTCGGCGAATTCATCCGCAGTGCGGACATCGAGCACGGTGATGGACGGATCACTCGCGAGCACATTGGCCGCTTTGGCTCCGTCCACCTCGATCGGACCCGCCTCCGAAACGGTCGTGTTGGGGGTGGAAGGGGTTTCAGCCACTTCGCCACCCTGTTCACAGGATACAAGCGCGGCGGCGAGTGCGGGGAGGAAGAGCGAATAGAGTCTCATGTCGTAAGCCTAAAGGGATTTCCGCGAAAGGGCCAATGGCTCTTTGGGAAACTTTTCGTTCCTCGCTGAGCCGATAGGACATGCGGACATCTTTGAGGCAACGGCGACTCACTTGAGGCAACGGCGACTCACCGGGGTGGTTCGTGCTCCCATCTCCCAACGCACTTCGACAACCTTCGCCGGACGTCCCGCAACGTTGTGATGTCCGGCCCGGTGTTTACCCGGTTTCCCCCACAACCCATTCCGACGTCCGGCGAAGCCACCGAAGGGAAGCTCGCTTTTCCGCCTCCGCTCACGCCACCGGATGCCGCGCACGAGAACGCCGCCCGGAGCGCTCTTCGGACACGGCGTTTTCGGAGTGCGCGGCGACGCCCTGCCGCAATCGCCTGTCGTTTCGCTCCTCCTCTTCCTCCCGGTGAGATCTTTCCGTCGGAGCGGCGGGGCCCCGGGCCTCGGACACTCCCTCACCGCTCGTGGCGGAGCGCTCCTGCCCTCCGCCGAGGAACTGAATCAGATCCGCCACGACCTTCAGCTTCGAACGATCCTGCCCGCTCTGCTTGTCCTGCCACGTCTCCAGTTGCAGACGACCTTCGACGAGAACGCTGCGTCCTTTCTGGAGATATTGGACGGCGTTCTCGGCGTTACGCCCCCAGAGAGTGACGTCCACGAAGGTCACTTCCTCCTGCTTCTGCCCGTTCTCGTTGTACCAGGCCCGGTTGAGGGCGAGTCCCAGTTCAGTGACGGAGTTGTCGGATTTGGTTTTCCTGAGCTCGGGGGTACGAGTCAGATTGCCGATCAGGGTAACACGATTGTAACTGCTCATGCGTGCAGTAAACAAGAAAATAACCAGGTGAACAAGTGTTTTTTTGAACTATTTTCATTTTTCCCACAACTCTCTTCCTATGAATCCATTACAACTCCATGAGATCTCCCGCTTTATTCAGAACCCC